>JBBIMZ010000199.1:0-6949 GCA_037444135.1 Solibacteraceae bacterium | reverse complement strand
GCCGGCCGACGACGAGCTGGCGCGCTCGACTTACGCCGAGCTGGTTGAGCAGGCCATGGGGACTCTGGCAGCCGCCCTGGAGGCGAGGCTCGGCAGAGAGATCCGGCGGGCCGGCGGCGAAGAGCTGGGTGGCGCCTCGCCGCCGGACAGCATTCCCCTTATGCTGCAGTTCGCCGGCGAGGCCCCCTATCGGATGTGGGTGGCCTTCGAAGGCCTTTTGCCGGCGGAGCCCGAACCGAATCCGCCGGAGGCGAAAAAAGCCTGCGAGAGCCGGGGGCAGGCGATCGATTTGTTGCTCGACGTGGAGTTGCCGGTGAGCATCTCCTTCGGCCGGGCCCAATTGCCGCTCAAAGAAGTGCTCAAGCTGACCTCGGGCTCGATCGTGGAGCTGGATCGCTCCGTGTCGGATCCGGTGGAAGTGATCGTGAACAACTGCGTGATCGCGCGGGGCGAGGTCGTCGTCGTGGAAGGGAACTACGGTGTGCGGATTCAGGAGATCGTGAGCCGGCAGCAGCGCTTGCGGACGTTGAACTAGGCGGCACGATGGGGGCGGGATGGCTGATCGCGATCGTGGCGTTCGGGCTGCTCGCAACCGGTGTCGGCGTGGCGATCCGCCAGGGCCTGCTGGCGCGGCGCGAGCTCGAGTGGCTGCGAGCCGACGTTACGGCGCGCCTCGAAGAGCTCGAGCGGGCGCTCGGCAAACTCGAGTGGGACGTCGAAGGGGCGGTGAAAGCCGCCAAGCAGATGGAGCGGACGCTCGAAGCGCTGCCGGAAGCGGGGCCGCCGCGCCCGAGCATGAACGTCAGCCGGCGCGTTCAGGCGCTGCGCCTTTACCGGCAGGGCCAGCGGCCCGAACAGATCGCCGCGGCTCTGAGCCTGCCGCTAAACGAAGTCGAGCTGCTGCTGAAAGTCCATCAGATCGCCATGGGCGCCTGAAGGCTCTCAAATCCGCGTGCCGGGCCAGGCGATCGTCTCACGGCGCGGCAGGCGACCCTCATGCGCCGGCCGGTCCAGCGTGACCGTGACCGTCATCTCGCGCTTGTCGCGGACGATGGTGAACTGGAGCGACTTGCCGGCGGCCGAGCGGAGCGCCCGGGAGACGTCGCGAGGTTTGGCAACGCGCGTCTCGCCCGCTTTGATGATGACGTCGCCGGCGCGCAGGCCGGCCCGGGCCGCGGGCGAATCGGGCTTGACGGAACGAACCAGCACGCCTTCCTTCACGCCGAAGTACTCGGCCAGCTGGGACTGGAGAGCCTCGGCTTCGATGCCGAGGACGCCGCTGCGCCAGCTCGTGTAGATGTTGGGCAGATCGAGCGACCAGCTCTGAATGTCGGGGATCTCGAACGGGCCGAGCGCTCCGAACGGCCCGCAATTCCTGCAAGTGCCGATGGTGGCCGTCAGGGTGTGGATGGAGCCGTCGCGACTGACCTTGAGTGTGACCGAACGGCCGACCGGGGTCTCGCGAACCAAACGGATGAATTGCTCGACTCCCTGGACGGGTTGGCCGTTGTATTCCAGGACGACGTCACCCTTTTTGAGGCCGGCTTTTTCGGCGGGACTGTTTTCGGCGACGCTGGTGATTTCGACGCCGCGCTCCTCCGGGAGTTTTTTCTGGCGGGCGATCTCCGCGTCGACCTCGCGGACGCCCACGCCGAGGTAGCTGCGCGAGACCGCCGCAAGGGCGTTGACGATCACCTGGGGCGGCCGGGGCGGCGCAGGCGGTTCGGGAGCCTCCTGAGCCGGAAGGCCGGAGGCGACCAGCAAGCAGGCAAGGGGAACGATCTTCACGGGCGAAAACTCCTCTCGGCGGGCTTGGCCCGCCGATAGATTGGACGTCCCGGGGCGCCAAGCGTCACGGAGCCGCAGGCGAGCCGCGCCGCGCACAGGACACTAGAAGATCCCCAGCGAGGCGTTCATCGCCTGGAGTGCGCGCTGGCTGTGCGTGCGCACATAGGCGTCGTTTTCCCGCGCCAGTGACTCCTGGAGGACTTCGACGACGTCGGGATCGCGCGAGGAGGCCAAAAGATCGACGGCGCGCGTGCGGACGCCGGGGTTGCCGTCGGCCAGCAGCACCCGCGCGAGCGCCTGACGGCTCTCGGGATCCTCCGCGTAGGGCTGCAAACCTTCGAGCGCCCGGAGGCGGACGCCGGGGTCGGGGTCGTGCTGGAGGGCCTCGAGCAAGGCGTCGCGAACTTCCGGTGAGCGCGGGGCACGGCGCAGGATCTCGATCGCGTCGGCGCGAAGGCCCGGATCCAGCGGATCGCGGACGGCCGAGAGCAACAGGCGGCGGATGGCGTCCTCTCCGGGAGCGCCTCGAACGATCTTGGGGCGAGTTTCTTCGACCACGAGGCGGATCTCGCCGCCCGGTCCGGTTTCTGCGGACCGGACGCGAAGCGTGGCGCCTTCGGCCGGCGGCAAGGCGATGGGAGGCCCGCTGGTGAAGCGCGCGCCGAGAAAGCCGAGGGCGATGAGGGCGATGGCCCGGGCGGGTCCCGAAACGAGCGAAGCCAGGCGCGCGGCAAGGCTCCCGAGCGCACCGAGCGGGTTTCGCCAGCCGGACCGGCCGAGCGCGGCCGGAAGCTCGCGGCGGCACTGGGCCAGCAGAGCGGACGGCGGAGCGGCGCCCGCCAGGTCCAGCGCGCGGTGAAAGATCTTCTCCTCTTCGAGCCGGCGGCGGCAGTCGGCGCAAACGGCCAGATGCCGCTCAAGCAGCGCCTCCTCGGCGGCGGACAGTTCGCCGTACAGATACAGCGAGAGCTGCTCTCTGGTGGTGGCGCACTTCATAGAAAATCTCCCAGGGCGGCGCGAAGTTTTTGCGTCGCACGAAACAGGCAGTTCTTGGCCGCCTCTTCGGTCGTGCCGAGGACTTCGCCGATGGCCCGCAGCCGCATGCCGTGATAATGCCGGAGCTCAAAGACGAGGCGTTCCCGTGCCGTCAGCCCGGCGAGGGCGGCCTGGAGCCGGTGCTGAATCTCGCGGCTGACGAGCCTGCGTTGCGGATCGGTGTCAGGCCGGGCCTCCGTCAGCTCGTCGAGGAGGTTCCGCGAGCCGTTCCTCGTCTGGAGGGCAGGGGATTCTTCCCGGCGGAGTTTGCGCTTGCGGAGCTGATCGAGGCACAGGTTGGTGACGATGCGGTAGAGCCAGGTTTCAAAGCTGGAGTCGAAGCGGAAACGGTGGAGGTTTCGGTAGACGCGGAGAAAAGCCTCCTGGTAGACGTCGCGGGCGTCTTCGACGCAGCGCAGCAGGCTGAAAGCCAGCCGCAGTACGCCTTCGTCGTGTGCGCGGACGAGTTTCTCGAAGGCGTCCTGGTCGCCCTGCTGGGCGGCGCGAATCAGGCTGGCGTCATCTACGGCCACGACCGACCTGGCGGCTACAGACATTCCAATCCGGTGCTGCCCGACATTCAGTAGACGGCGCCGAACGGAAATGGTCACGCCGAAAGTCAGTCGGCCGGCTCGACTTCAATGCTCTTGAGGGCAGGATCGAGGCCGACGATGCGGAACGAGCGGACTTGGCCGGGGCGGAACTGCTCGACCGCGGCGGCGCGCGCGGTGCCGCCTTGCTTCCAGCGGGCGGCCAGCATGGCGCTGAGTTCGGACAGGCTGGCGCCGGCGGCTTCGCCGCCGGGCGGGGAGGCGCCGGCAGCGCGGCGGGGGAGACGGCAGGCGGCGACGACCCCCTCACCGAGCTCGACCCGGGCGGAGCCGGCCGAAACGTCCACGAAGCGCCCTGTGACCAGATCGCCCGGCTTGTGCTCGGCGATGAACTCGTCGGCAGCGGTCGGTTCGAGCTGCTTGAGGCCCAAACGGATTCGCTTGCGCTCCGGATCGACGCCGAGCACCACGGCCCGCACGGTCTGGCCTTCCGAGAGCCGCTCCCGGGGGTGCTTCAGCTGCCGGCCGCCGGCGATGTCGGCGATATGAATCATGCCTTCGACGCCGTCGGCGAGTTCGACGAAGGCGCCGAACTTGGCGAGACTGACCACCTTGCCTTCGACGATGCTGCCGGGCGGGAACCGCTCGGGCGCCTCCTGCCAGGGATCGCCGAGCGCCTGTTTGAGGCCGAGCGCGATGCGGCGCTCGGCGGCGTTTAGCGAGAGCACGACGACTTCGACGATCTCGCCGGGGCGGACGATCTCAGAGGGCTTGCGCTGCCGCTTGGACCACGACATCTCCGAGACGTGGATCAGACCGTCGACGCCGGGTTCCAGTTCGACGAAAGCGCCGAAATCGGCCAGGCGCACGACGCGGCCTCGCACGCGGGCGCCGGGAGGATATTTCTCGGCGGCGGCCGACCAAGGATCGGGCAACAGCTGTTTGCGGCCCAGCGAGATGCGGCGGCTCTGGCGATCGACTTTCAGGATCTTCACCTCGATCGAGTCGCCTTCCGTGAGCACGTCCGAAGGCTTGCCCACGCGCGTCCACGCCAGGTCCGTGACGTGCAGGAGGCCGTCGACGCCCCCGAGATCAATGAAGGCTCCGAAATCGGTGAGGCTGCGGACGGTGCCGGTGACGACCGCGCCTTCCTCCAGGTCCGCAAAGAGGCGGTCGCGAGCGGCCGCGGCTTCCTCTTCAAGCACGACGCGGCGGTCCACGACGACATCCTCTTTGGCCGGATCGAGCTGAAGGATCTTGCAGCGGATCTCCTGGCCGACGAGCGCCTCGAGTTCGGCCGCGTCGCGGGCGCCGGAGCGGGAGGCGGGCAGGAAGGCGCGCACGCCGACGTCGACCGCCAGACCGCCCTTGACTACCTCGCGGACGGCGCCGGCGATCACGCTCTGATCGGCGAAGGCCCGCTGGAGGGCGATCCAGTCCGTGGGCCTCTTAACGCGTACCGTGGAAAGCGCATAGTAGCCGTCCGGCGTCCGCCCGGTCACGGCGACCGTCACGCGGTCGCCAGGCTGGAACGCTGTCTTTTCGGAGGGATCAGCCCCCAGCAAGCCTTCGCGTTTGCGCCCGATATCCACCAGGGCGCCCTCGGAGGTGACGCGCAGAACCGTGCCTTGGAGCACCTCGCCGGACTCGGCGCCGGCGCTCCGCCGCTGTTCGAATTCGGCCAGCAGCTCGGCGAAAGAAGCCTCGCCCGGCGCGGCGGGCGGCGCTTCCGGATGTGGGGGAACGGGATGGCTCATGAATGGAACGGGCAGCTCTCCATTTTGGCACAATCAGGACGAGGCCGGTTGGATGGGATGAGGCGGTTGTGGCGCAGCGTGAGCCGGGTGTTGCGGCCTCAGGAAGTGGCGTGGTTGCTCCTGATTGCGGCGCTCGCCGCCGTGAGTCCGACGCTGAACAGCGCCGAGATCGAGCTGCTCACGGCGCTGGCGGCGCTCCAGGTGATCGAGCCGCACCTGGCGTGCTTCGACACGCCGCGCGGCCGGATCGTTTCACTGGCGCTGAAGCTGCTCTTCGGCTATTTGCTGATCGGCGTCTCCGGCGGAGTGCAAAGCAGCTACTACCTGATCATGATGGTGCCGGTCGTTTCGGCCGCGACGACGCTCGGGGCTTGGGGAACCACGCTGGTGACAGTGGCGGCGTGCCTGTCCTATCTTTCGTTTCTGCTGTTCGTCGACTGGTCGCGGCAGTATTTGCTGCCGCAGGACATCCGCGAGTTGGGCCTGCGGATTCTGTTTCTGGGGATGCTCGGGTTTCTGACCTACCGGCTCGTGGAGGCCAACCGGAGCGAGGCGCGCAAGGCCCAGAGCGTGGCCGAACAGCTCGCGGCGGCCAACCGGAACCTCCAGGCGGCCGAGGCGGCGGTGCGCCGCAGCGAGCGTCTGGCGGCGCTCGGGCAACTGATGGCCGGCCTGGCGCACGAGCTACGCAACCCGCTCGGGACGATGAAGGCGGCGGCCGAGGTGCTCCGCCAGAAGGTCGCCGCCGAGAACGAAGTCGCCCGCGAGCTGGCCGGCTTCATCGAGGCCGAAGTGGACCGCACCAGCAACCTGATCACGCGTTTTTTGAACTTCGCCCGGCCGCTCGAGTTGCGCCTCAAGGAAACCGAGCTGACCGAAGTGATCGACCGGGCGGTGGCGCAGCTGGCCCAGCACAAGCCGCCGTTCGACGTGGTGGTCTACAAGAATTACTCGCCGGATATCAAGCCGTTCCCGCTCGATGCGGAGCTGATGGCGAGCGTGGTCTACAACCTGCTGGAGAACGCCGCACAGGCCAGCCCTCCGGGCGGCGCCATCACCGTGAAGACGCGCCCGGTCGATAGCGGCGTGGAGATCGCCGTGATCGACCGCGGCGCCGGCATCGCCGACCAAGACCGCGAGAGTATTTTCAACCCGTTTTTCACGACCAAGCCCGACGGCGTGGGGCTGGGCCTGGCCATCGTCGCCAAGATCGTCGATGAGCACGGCGGTAAAATAGCCGTCGAGAGCGAGCCGGGCCAGGGGAGCGTGTTCCGGGTGCTGCTGCCGGTGAAGACGCAGGGATGAAGCGGCGGATTCTGGTCGTCGAAGACGAGGAAAAGCTGCGGCGGGTGATCGAACTGCAACTGAGCTCGGCCGGCTACGAGGTGGAACAGGCCGGCACGGCCGAGGAGGGTTTGAAGCGGGTCGAGGGCGCCGACCTGGTGCTGACCGATTTGCGGCTGCCGGGAATGAACGGCCTCGAGCTGCTCCAGGCGATCCGGCGGCAGAACGCCACGACGCCGGTCATCGTGATCACCGCCTACGGCACGGTGGAGAACGCCGTCGAGGCGATGAAGGCCGGGGCGTTCGACTTCCTGCCGAAGCCGTTTTCCATGGACCACCTGATGACCGTCGTGACCAAGGCGCTTGAAGTGCGCGCGCTGCGCGATGAGAACCGGCAGCTCAAGGAGGAACTGGGGCGCCGCTACTCGTTCGAGAACATCATCGGGCGGAGTCCGGCAATGCAGGAGATCTTCGCCACAATCGAACGCGTGGCGCCGACGCGGGCGACGGTGCTGATCGCCGGCGAGAGCGGAA
>JBBIMZ010000198.1:0-6956 GCA_037444135.1 Solibacteraceae bacterium | reverse complement strand
TCACGTAGACGGACGCCTCGAGCTGCCCGCGCGGCGAGACTACACGGACGATGTCGCCGGTGGCGAGCTCCAGCGAGCGCGCCGCGGCCGGGTCCACCTCGACCGGCAGACTCCACATGGCGCTCGATACCGGATCGGGCAGCTCTTGCAGCCATGGCAAGTGGGCGCCTGCGCCGTCGCCGAACTGCACCGAGGGGTAAGGGAGAAAGTGCAACGGGAACTGCGCAGGATCGCCTTCGAAAGCGGCGGGAGCCAGGTCCGGGACCGAAACCGGAGCTTTGGCCGGGCTGGGCGCTGCGGCGGCCTCCCACCAGCCTCCTTGCCGCTGGCAGAAGTCCCGGAAATCGGCCGCTGTCTCCCATCCGGCGGGCTTTCGCACCTCGAAGAGGCGCTCGAGGATTTCCGCCGGGCCGGCGTCGTTGAGCTTCCGCCCGAGCCTCGCCGCCAGCTCGGCGAGCACCGCCTCGAGCTGCCTGGTCGCGTACAGCGGCCGGACCAGCGCCGCCGATCCCGTCACGGCAGGGGACGGAGAGACCGGAGGCGCGATTAAGCCTTCCGATTCCAGCCAGGCGTGGTCCGGTAAGATCCAGTCGGCAAACGCCGTGCTGTCGTCCAGAAATGGGGAAAAACTGATCACGGCGGGCGCCTTGGCGAGCAAGGCCGCGCTCGCCGGCAGAGCGTAGGCCGGGTTGGCTCCGTCCAGCAGCACCACGTGCGCGGATTCGAGGCGCCCCCGGAGGCGGTCGTAGCGGGGACGGGAAGCGTCAAAGAGCGGATCTGCGGCCGGCGGCAGAACACCGCCGGGGCGGCCGACGGCGCCGAGCAGCCAGTTCAACAGATTCGCCGCCAGCACCGCCTCGAGCGAGTTCGTCTGCACGATCGAAGCGCCGGCGACGACGACGGCCCGCTCGGCGCGGACCAGCTCGCGCGCCGTGCGGCGGATGCGCTCCGCAGGGATCCCGGCCAGTTCAGCCGCACGCTGGACATCGACGGCGCCGAAGGCCGCGGCGAGTTTGGCAGCTGCCGGATCGCCCGGCGCCGGCTTCTCGGAGACCAGCCCGGCTCCGAGAGCCAGCGCCAGCGCTAGCTCGCCCCCGGGCCGGACCGGCAGCCACTCATCGGCGGCGCCGGCGGTCAGGGAAAAGCGCGCTTCGGCGTGGACAAGCCGGCCGCGGCGTCCAGGGCGGCCCTGGCGCATCTGGCCAAAGCGGCGCGAGTAGAACACCGGAGAGACCCAACCGCCGAGGAAATCCGCTCCGATGCTCAGCACGAAGTCGGCATCCTGAATTTCGTACACCGGCAGTCCGTTCCAGCCGTAAGCCAGTTCCGAGCCCCGGCGCTCGATCGTGAAATCGGAGACGCCGACCGTGCCGGCGTGGGGAGCGCCGAGCGCGGCCAAGAATGCGGCGACGGCGGCCGAGCGGGAGCCCGCCACGGGCGGACCGAGCCACAGGATCCGCTCCGGTTCCGCCAGAGCTTTCTCGAGCAGCGCCGCAACGGCGGCGAGCGCTTCCTCCCAGGAGGCCGCTTCGAAGCGCCCCTCGCCGCGCGGGCCGACCCGTTTCATCGGTCCGCGCAGGCGGTCCGGATGATAGAGCGCCTGCACCGCAGCCTGCCCGCGCGCGCAGAGCCGGCCGCCGCTGACCGGATCGAGCGGGTTGCCTTCGATTTTCTTGACGGCGGCGATCCGTTCGCGGGCCTTGCCCGACGGGGTGTCGACGACGCGTTCGGCCTCCATGATCCGCACGATGACCCCGCAGCCGGCCGGGCACTCGCGGCAGACGCTGGGACGCCACAGTTCCTCTCCCGGGACGATCTCGCGTTCAGGCACCAGCAAAGGCAGGATCTCGCGCGAGCGTTTGCCGCAAGCGCCGGTGACCACGCCTCCGGAGGCCGTACCCACAAGCCGGAAGAAGTGACGTCGGTCCATGCGTTCCCTCAAAAATGGCAAGCCGTGCAATCGGTGCTGGCGCCACGGCTGCGGTGGCAACTGATGCAGCTACCCATGGTGTGGCGCGCCACCGGTTGCGCCACCGTCATCTTCTCGACTTCGCCGTGGCAGGTGCGGCAGTCGATCCCGGCCCGGGTGTGGGCCGAGTGAACGAACTTGACATGTGCAGCCGTGGGGAATCCGTACACGCGCACCCAAGGGACCTCCTGCCTGGCGGCGGCGAACCGGCGCAGCGCCTCGACGCCCGGCCGGTCGACGGCCACGCGCGCGTGACAGAGCATGCACTTGCGCACGGAAGGGAGTCCCGCGGCGGCGCGGCTTTCGACGCCCGTGTGACAATCCACACACTCCAGGCCCGCGCCCACGTGCGTCGCATGGGGAAACTCGATCGGTTGCGTGGCCAGGCTCTGCGCGGCCGCCACGGCCGCCAAGACGATCCACCGCGCGCTCGACCCAGTCACCCGCTACGCCCCTCCGTACGAAATGGAACCTTGAATCAGGCTACTGCGGGCGCGAGAATGGCCGCAGTAGCTCCACAAGTATAAAATACGCCCGGCGCGCACGGGGCGAATGTAAAACCTGCTATACCCTGGTAAAGACATGCTGGACCGGCGGAGAGCAGTGATGAGCATCGCCGCGGCGCTCGGCGCGCTGCGGGAACGGCTGGAAGGGCAAAGCGGCGGCGACCGCAACATCCGCTGGGCGGTGAGCATGTTCTTGTGGACGTCGACGCAGTGGCGCGAAGACGGCTCGGCGCGCTTTACCGACATGCTCGACGTGATCCGCGACACTGGATTCGAGGGCTTCCGCCTGACGGGCTGGCCGGCCTCGCTCGAGCGCTACAACATGCCCGTGCCGGTCCTGGAGCGGGAGCTGTCGCGGCGCGGCCTGCACCTGGCCACGCTCTCCTTCGGGGGCCAGGCCGACGATCCGGCCGAGCAGCCGGCGATTCTGGCGCAGGCCCGCAAAGCCTGCGAGCTGCTGCGGCAGTTCGGCGCCACCGAAATGGCGGTCTTCTCGCCCCGCCGCGTCAACAAGGTGCTGGTGCGCGAGCATCTGCGGCGCGCCTGCGAGTTCTACAACCGTCTGGGCGATCTCTGCGGCGAGTACGGCGTCCGGCCGGGCCTGCACAACCATTCGCAGGGCCAGCTCGTCGAGAGCCAGGACGAAGTCGAGCTGATGCTGAAGCTCACCGATCCGAGGCGCTTCCACTGGGCGCCGGACACGATTCACCTGTACCTGGGCGGCTGCGACGTGGTCGGCCTTTTCGAGAAGTACGCCGAGCGGCTGGTGCTGATGGACTATGTCGACGTCAAGTATACTTACGCCACCCAGGACATGGTCTTGCCGAACGGCAAGGTGGAAAAGGCGGGCACGCACAACGCGACCTTCATGCTGTCGAACCAGGATCTGGGCGATGGCGTGCTGGACTTTCCCGCGTTGCACCGGGTGCTCAAGCGGGTGCGCTACCGGGGCTGGATCATCATCGACCATCACTACACGCCGGTCAGCCCGGAGCACAGCTTCCGCCGGTGCCGGCGGTATATAACGGAGAAGCTGGAGCCGATCTACTCGTGACGCGTCTCGTCAACCGCAGGGAGTGGCTGGGCGGGCTGGCGGCGGCCGGCCTAGCCAGGCCGAACTACCGAATCATCGACCCGCACGTACACGTCTGGGTGCGGGATCCGAAATACCCGTGGGCGAAAGAAACGGCGAATCCGCCCGCCGAGGACGCCACGCCGGAGATGCTGCTCGAGCTCATGCGGGCTCACGGCGTCGAGCGGACGGTGATCATCCAGGTGATCCACTACCGCTGGGATAACAGCTATCTGGCCGACGTGCTGCGCCGCTACCCGCAGTATTTCAAGGGAGTGGCGCGGGTGAACCCGGAGGATCCGGAAGCCCCGGATCAACTGGCGCGGCTGATGGCGCTGCCGGGCTTCCACGGCGTGCGGATCAGTCCGGCGGGCGACGCGCGCGGGGACTGGATCCGCGGTCCCCTGATGGGTCCGCTGTGGAAGCGGTGCGACGAGCTGCGCGTGCCCATGACGGTGCTCGCTCCGGTCACGCGCATGCCGGACGTGGCGGCGCTGGCCGAAAAGTTCCCCGACCTCACCGTGGTGATCGACCATATGGCCGACTGCCCTCTGGATCAGCCCCAGGAGCTCCGGAAACTGCTGGCGCTCGCGCGCTATCCGAAGGTGTTCGTCAAGATCTCGCACACCTGGTCGCTGTCCCGGCAGCCGTATCCCTACCGGGACGCGCAGGAGCAGGTCAAGCGCCTCTACGACGTCTTCGGGCCGCAGCGCCTGATGTGGGGCACCGACTGGCCCCTGGTGGAGCGCCACTGCGGCTATGCGAAGGCGCTGGCGCTGGTGCGCGACGAAATGAAATTCCTTACCGAAGAGGACAAGAGCTGGATCCTGAGCAAGACGGTGGAACGGGTCTGGCCGTTCCCATGACGGAGGTCTGGAGAGATGACACGCCGGGATTGGATGGCAGGGTTTGCGACGATGACGGTCGCGAGAGCAGGCGCGGCCTTGCGCAAGGACAAGATCGAAGAGGCGGCGGCCCGGATCGAGGAGGCGGTGCGGGGCGGCCGCGTGCGCGCGGCGGCGCTCGAGGTGCGCCAGGGTACGTTTCGCTACAGCCGCGCTTTCGGCGAGGCGGCTTCCCCGGAGACGATCTTCCTGATCGCCTCGATCACCAAGCCGATGACGGCGGCCGGCGTGATGATCCTGGCGGACCGGGGCGAGCTCGGCCTGGACGATCCGGTGCACAAGTACATCCCCGAATTCAGCGAGGGCGACCGGAAGCTGGTGACCATACGCCACCTGCTCACGCACACCTCGGGACTGCCCGATCAGCTTCCGGAAAATGTCGAGCTGCGCCGGCGGCATGCGCCGCTCAAGGAATTCGTCGAACGGACGGTTCGCACGCCGCTGCTGTTCAAGCCGGGCACCCAAGTCAAGTATCAGAGCATGGGGATCCTGCTGGCGGCCGAAGTCGCCGAGCGGATCACCCGCCGGCCGTTTCCGAAGTTTCTGGAAAAGGAGCTGTTCGCTCCGCTGGGGATGCGCCGAACGGCGCTCGGTCTGGGGCGATTCACCATCGCCGACACGGCGCGCTGCCAGACCGAGGAGGCTGAGCCGCTCTACGGCGGAGGCAAGCAGGATACGTCGAGCTGGGACTGGAACAGCCCGTACTGGCGGAATCTGGCGGCGCCGTGGGGCGGGGCGCACTCGACCGCGCCCGACATTGCGCGCTTCCTCGAGTACTTCCTCGCCCCGGACGGCCGCGTGCTCAAGAAGGAGACGGCCGCGGCAATGATCGTCAACCAGACGCCGGGACTGAACGACGCGCGGGGCATCGGTTTCGCGGTCAAGCCGGGCAGCTTCGGGCGCGCCTGCTCGCCGAAGACGTTCGGCCACAGCGGCGCGACGGGAACCATCGCCTGGGCCGACCCGGGCACCGGGCTCGTGTGCGTCATCCTGACGACGTTGCCCTTGCGAGTTTCCGAAAAGCTCTTGCTCAAGCCGGTCTCGGATCTGATTTCGGAGGCGGCATGAAAGCCTTCCTGGCGATGGCCGCCCTGCTGGCGGCGCCCGCCTGGGCGGTGGATCTGTTTTTCGACGACTTCTCGCGTTTTCCGCCCGGCTGGCTCTCCGAGCCCCTCGGGCAGCTCAATGCGGCCATCCAGGAGTATCACTATCTGGCGCACCGGGGCGTCCCGCTGGAGCCCTGGGAGAACGCCATCATTCATCTGGATGCGTGGGTGGTGAGCGACGAGGACGGCAAGCCGTACCTCGAGCAGCACCAGGTCAACACGCAGGCCCGGTGGATGAATCCGATCCTGGTCACCGGCGACGAGGAGTGGTCCGACTACGCCGTCGAGGTCGCCGTCAAACCGTTGTCGCTGGCCGACATGGCCGGCCTCGTGTTTCGCTATCACACCAACCGGCACTACTACCTGTTCGCGCTGACGGGCGGCAGCCGGGTGCGGCTGGCGCTGCGGGTGCCGCTCGAAAAAGAGTTTCGCGTCGCCGAGTGGCGCGAGCTGGGGGCGGCCCCGCTGGACTACGACGTCACGCGCTACTACCGGCTGCGCGTCGAAACCAGCGGCGGCCGCATTCGCGGCTATGTGGACGGCAAGCTCCTCGTCGAGGCCGCCGACGAAGAGATCCTCAAGGGCAAGGCGGGCGTGACGGCGAATATTCCGGCGCGGTTCATGGAGTTTCGCGTCAGCGCCGCCGACGCGGCGGCCGCCGCCATCCGCGCGCGCATCGCGCGGCGCCAGCTCGAGCTGGAGCGCCTCCGGGCCGCCAACCCGCAGCCGAAGCTCTGGAAAAAGTTCGAGACGCCGCGGTTCGGCGCGGGACGGAACGTGCGGTTCGGCGATCTGGACGGCGACGGCCAGGCGGACATGCTGATCGGCCAAAACATTCCGCGCGTGCGGGGCGACGCCTTCGATCAAATCAGTTGCCTGACGGCGGTCAACCTGGACGGGCGCGTGCTCTGGCAGCTCGGCCGGCCCGATCCGCACAACGGGCTGCTGACCAACGACACGCCGTTTCAGATTCACGACATCGACGGCGACGGCAAGACGGAGGTCGTGCTGATCCGGGACTTCCAGCTCCAGATCCTGGAGGGCGCCACGGGCAGGCTCCTACGGCGCGTCTGGGTGCCCGAGATTCCCGCTGATATGGAGGAGCGCCCCTACAAGCTCAACCACGGCGATTCGATCGCCTTCTTCGATCTGGCCGGCCGGGGGCGCCGCCAGGAGATTCTCATCAAAGACCGCTACCGGAACTTCTGGGTCTACGACAGTAACTTGAAGCTCCTCTGGCACGGAACCGGGCAACTGGGCCACTATCCGTATCCGTTCGATGCCGACGGCGACGGCCGCGAGGAGATCGTCATCGGCTACGCGCTGTGGAGTCCGGACGGCCGGCGGATCTGGAGCCGCGCCGCCGATTTCCGGGACCACGCCGACGGCATCGTCATG
>JBBIMZ010000197.1:0-6986 GCA_037444135.1 Solibacteraceae bacterium | reverse complement strand
GATCGGCCGGGGCCAGCCCAAACTCTTCTACTTGCAGGTCTCCTCGATTCTGCGGCGGTATCTCGAGGAACGCTTCGGGCTGCGGGCGCCGGAGCGCACCACCGAAGAGTTTCTCGCCGACCTGGAGACCAGCCGGGAGCTGGCGCCCCGCCAGAAGGAGCTGCTGAAACGCTTTCTTGAGCACTGCGACATGGTGAAATTCGCCGCTCACCAGCCGAGCCGCGACGAGATCGCGGAAACCCTGAACTCGTGCGCCCAGTTTATCGCCGAGACCCGCCCGATGGAGCCGGGACGGCGCGGGCGGCCACGTTAGGATGAAGGGGAGGGTCGGCTTTCCCGTCAGCCGGGGCGGCCGAACACCGCGCGCCTGCCGCCGATGATGTTTCGGTTCCAGTCTCCAGAAATGCTCCTGTTGCTGGCGCTGGTGGCGCTGGCGGCGGTGATGCGGAGCCGGGGCCGTTTTCGGGCGGCGCTGCCGTTTCCCAGCGTTTCACTGGCTGGCGCCGTGCAGCCCACCTGGCGGCAGAAACTGGCCGGCTTGCCGGTGGCGCTCCGCGTGGCGGCGCTTTCGCTGCTGGTGATCGCGCTGGCGAGGCCGCAGATGGGGACCGAGCGCGTGGTGGAGACCAGCCGGGGAGTAGCGATCGAAATGGTCGTGGACCGCTCGAGCAGCATGGGCGCGGAGTTGCTCTATCGGGGACGGCGGGCCAACCGCCTCGACGTCGCCCTGGACTTGTTTCGGCAGTTCGTGTCCGGCGGCGGCGGCTTGCCCGGGCGGCCGTCGGACTTGATCGGCCTGGTGACGTTTGCGCGGTATGCGGAAACCATCTGTCCGCTGACGCTTTCGCATGAGACCCTCCTCGGATTCCTGCCGACGGTGAAGCTGGTCGAGATCGAGAGCGAGGACGGCACCGCGATCGGCGACGCGGTTGCGCTTGCGGCGGCTCGCCTCCGCACGGCCGAGGAAACCCTGGCGCGCCAGGGCGTCCCGGGAAAGGAGTACGAGATTCGCAGCAAGCTGATCCTGCTGCTGACCGATGGGGAGCATAACGCGGGCGTGCGGACGCCGCTCGAGGCCGCGCGTCTGGCGGCCTCCTGGGGCATCCGCATCTACGCCATCGGCATCGGAGGCGAGGCCGGCCCGGTCATGGAGGCGCCCTTCGGCCGCTACAGCCTTCCGGTCGGGCCGCAGGTGGATGAAGAGACGCTACGGGCGCTGGCGGAAACCTCCGGAGGCCGCTACTGGGTCGCCAGCGACGCCGAAGCCTTGCGCGCCGTCTACGGAGAAATCGACAAGCTGGAAAAAAGCGACTTGGAGGCGGCGCGCTATCTGAACTACCGGGAGCTGTTTCCGCCTTTCGCGCTGGCGGCGCTCGCGCTGGTGGCGGCCGAACTGGTGCTGAACAGCCTGGTCTGGAGGCGGATTCCGTGAGCCACATTCGCCTCCTCCAGCTCGAGATGCTTTATCTGCTGTGGGTGATCCCGGCGCTCGGCATCGTGCTGTTGTACGCCGCGCACAAAAGGCGGCCGGCGCTGGTCGGCTTCGCCCAGCCCGAGCTCGCCGGCGCCGTCCACTCGACCGTGAACCGGGTACGGCGGCTGAAAGCCTTTCTCTCGCTCGCCGGCTTCGCCTTCGCGGTCTTCGCGCTGGCGCGTCCGGCGTGGAATCCGGTGATCGAAGAGACGCCGCAGCGCGGCCGGGACGTGGTCTTCCTGCTGGACGTCTCGCGGAGCATGCTGGCCGAGGATATGGTGCCGAACCGCCTCGAGCGCGCCAAGCTGGCGATCCTGGACAGCCTCGAGAAGGTGCGCGGGGAGCGCGTGGCGCTGGTGCTCTTTGCCGGCACGGCCGTCGTGAAATGTCCTCTGACGCACGACTACGGCTTTTTCCGAATGGCGCTTGAGGAGGCCACGCCGGAGAGCGTCTCTCGAGGCGGAACGGCAATCGGCGACGCGATCCGCGTGACGATCGAACAGGTGTTCGACCGCGCAGCAAGTCGGCACCGCGACGTGATCCTGATCACCGACGGAGAGGACCACGGCAGCTTTCCCGTCGAGGCGGCGCGCCGCTTGGGTGAACTGGGCGCGCGGTTGATTGCCATCGGTCTCGGCGACGAAGAACGGGGCCGGCCGATTCCGGTCACCGGTCCGGACGGTCGCAGGACCTTCTTGACTTACGATGGCCAGCAGGTCTGGACGCGGCTCGACGCCGAGACGCTGCGCCGGATGGCGAACGCCACGCCCGGCGGCCGCTATCTCAACGTCGCCACCGGTGCAATCGATTTCGGCGAGGTATACGTCAAACTAATGACGGGCGCCGGCGAGTCCGAGCTCGGAGCCGCCAGACGCCGGCGCTGGGAAGAACAGTTTCAGATCTTCTTGATGATCGCCTTCGCGCTCTGGTGCGGCGACCTGTTGCTGCCGGAGCGTAAGGCGCCGAAGCGGCGATGAGACCGATCGTGAGGGCGTCGGCCGTTGTGGGGATCTTTACGGCCGTCGGATTTGCGGACGCGGCGCGCTCGCTGGTGGCGCGGGGCAACCGCGCCTACCAGAGCGGCCGATTCGACCAGGCCCTGGAGGCGTACCAGCAGGCCGCCCGCCTCAGACCCGAGGCCGCAGAAGTCTGGTTCAACCTGGGCAATGCCCTCTACCGGCGGGGCGACTACCAGGCGGCCATCGACGCCTACGAGCAGGCGGCGGTGCGAAGCCGCGGGAAGGCGCTCGAGGCGCGCAGCAAATTCAACCAGGGCAACGCCTGCCTTCGGCAGGCCCTGGCCGGAGCTGAGGCGAATCCGGCTCAGGCGATCGAAGGGTTGCAGGCCGGCGTCCGGCTCTACCAGGACGCGCTGAAGCTCGACCCTTCGTTGCACGACGCGCGGCACAACCTCGAGGTCGCGCGGCGGCTGATGAAACAACTCGAGCAAAGCCAGCGGATCTCGAGCGGCGGAGGCGGCCGCGGTTCGAACAGCCTGGAAAGGCCGGAACTGCGGAATGAACGGGCGCAGGCCGGCCAGCCGCGCCGTCCTGCTCCTCCACCGGCCCGCGCCCAGAGCCCCAGCGCCGAGCCGAACCCGGGGGAGCACACCTCCGACACGGTTCGCGAAATTCTGGAACAGGAGCGGCAATACCGCCGCCGGCGCCAGGCGGCGGCAGCGGGAGGCATTCAGCCCGTGGATAAGGACTGGTAACGACGATGGCCGGGCTTCTCATCATCCTCGCGGGGTTGGCTCTGGCGGCCCAGCAGATTACCGTGCAGGCGGACGTCGAGAAGCGAACCGTGGCGGTGGGCGAACCGTTCCTGCTCCAGATCCGGGTCGAGGGCAGCGACGCAGCAGCGAAACCGGACTTGAGCGGCTCGGCTGATTTCAGCGTCGAGGATCTCGGCTCGCAGCAGTCCAGCAGGGAATCGGTGACGATCATCGACAACCGCGTGCGCCGCGAGATTCGCCGCGGGCGCGTCTACTCTTACCGCCTGGCGGCGCGGAAGACCGGGGCGCTGGTGATTCCCCCGATTTCGATCGCTGTCGCCGGCAGGCAACTGCGCACCGCGCCGATCCCGATCCGCGTGACTCCACCGGTCGAAGACGAGGACTTGAAACTCCGCCTGACGCTGTCAAGCAGCCGGCTCTATGTGGGTGAGCCGGCCGTGCTGACCTTGACCTGTTTCTTCGGCAAGGGCGTGCGCGACGTTCGATTCGATCTGCCGGTTCTCTCGGACCGCCGGTTCCGGGTCGTGGACCCTCCCATTCGCTTCCAGCCCGGCAAGCACCTGGAGGTCACTTTGGCCGGGAGGCGGGTGTTGGCCGAACGAGGGGTCGGCCGGTGGGACGGCAGGGATATGGCGACCCTGACGCTCCGCAAGATCCTCCTTCCGTTGGAGTTCGGTTCGCTGGCGCTGGCGCCTGCCACCGTCGCCGGAGAAGTCCTTCGCGAGACCCTGCCCCGGCGCGGGCCGAGCCTGTTCGACCAGCTGTTCGGCGAAAATCTCTTCCAGCCCGGGCCGCAGCCGCCGGTGGAAACCTTCGCAGTGGCTTCCGGCAGCCGTCGGATCGAAGTGCGCCCGCTGCCGGAAGCCCATCGCCCCGCGGAGTTCACAGGTTTGGTGGGGCAATTCCGCCTCGAAGCGCGGGCCGCGCCGACCGAAGTCACCGTGGGAGATCCGATCACGCTCACGGTGCGCGTTTCCGGACCGGACTACGTCGGACATGTGGAATTGCCTCCCCTGGCGCGGCAGCCCGAACTGGCCCGCGACTTCAAGGTCCCGGAAGAGCCAGCTTCCGGGGAGCTCGAGGACGGCGTCAAAAAGTTCACCCAACTCATCCGCGTGATGCGTCCCGGCGTGAGCCGGATTCCGCCGATCGAGCTTGCTTACTTCAATCCGAAAACGGGCCGCTACGAAGTGGCGCGCACCGATCCCATCGCCCTGGCGGTGCGCGAGGCCCGACTCATCACGGCACAGGATGCGGAAGGGGCTGGCGGCGCGCCGGCCGGCCGGCCCGAGATCGCCTCCCGCGAAGGCGGGATCGCGCATAACTACGAGGGCCCGGACGTGCTCGTCAACATGCCGGCCGGTCTGGAAACCTGGTTAAAGTCGCGGGCGTGGCTGACCGTCGTTGGCCTGCCGCCGCTGCTTTATCTGGGCCTGCTGGCCTGGAGGGCGGTGGCGCGGAGACGCGCCGACGAGGCCCGGCAAAGGGCCGGCGGCGCGTTCAAGCGCCTCACCCGCAGTTTGCGGAGCGTCGAAAAAGGCGACTCCGACGGCGTCTACTCTCTCCTGCTCGACGGGCTCCGGCGCTATTTCCGCGACCGGTTCGGGCTGCCCGCCGGCGCGTTGACTTTCCGCGATTTGAAGCCTGTGCTCGAAGAACGCGGCGTGGCGCCTGAGACGATCAAGGCGGTGGGGAAACTGTTGGAGCGGTGCGAAGCCGGGCACTACGCCGGCGCGCCGGTGGCGGGCGCCGATCCCCCGGAGCTCGTCCGGGAGGCGCTCGAAACGGCCGAGAAGGTGGAGCGGTCGTTGCCATGAGGCGGTCGCTGCTGCTCCTGCCGATTCTATGGGCCCGGCCGGGCCCAGGGGCGCTCCCCGAGAGCGAGCTGCGCCGCCTGCTCGAGGAGGCCAACGGACTGTTTCGCCAGGCCAACGACGTCGCCGTGCGCGATGCGGCGGCCGGCCGCGAGCTCTATCAGCGCGCGGTGCTGCGCTTCGAGCGCATCCTGCGCGAAGGGGGCGTTCGCAACGCAAAGCTCTACTACAACACCGCCAACGCCTATTTCCGGTCCGGCGACATCGGCCGCGCCATCCTGAACTACCGGCGCGCCGAGCGTTACGCGCCCGGCGATCCGAACCTCCGCCAGAACCTCGCCTATGCGCGGCTGTCGCGGCCGGACAAGTTCGACGAACGTCAAAAGACCCGGGTGCTCAAGACGCTGCTGTTCTGGCACTACGACCTGGCGCCGCCGACCCGCTCGCTGCTGTTTGCGATCGCCTGGGTCACGTTGTGGGCGGCGGCGGCCGTCCGGCTCTATTCGGCGCGCATCCCCCGGGGCGTGGTCGTAGCGGCCGGTTGCACGGCGGCGCTGCTGCTTGGTTCGCTGCTGATTGAGGCGGCGCTCGCGAACCGGAGACCGGCGGGAGTCATTCTGGCGCCGGAAGTGATTGCGCACAAGGGCGATGGCGCCTCCTACCAGCCGGCTTTCACCGAGCCGCTGCACGCCGGGGCGGAGTTCGTGCTCCGCGAAAGCCGCAACGGCTGGCACTACATCGAACTGCCCGACGGCCGCCTCGCCTGGATTCCGGCCGAGACGGCCGAACTGGTCGGCCCCGCCGGCTGAGGCGGGTGTCATACCGGCGGGCGCGGCTTTTCGCGACACAGGCGGACGAGTTCGGACGCCTGAGCCGTGCCCGCGCAGACCACCGTATCGGCGCCGCCCCAGTAGAGCTTGATCGAGCCGTCTTCCTCGGCGACGGCGCCGCAGGTGAAGACGACGTTGTGGACATAGCCGGTGACCTCCCAGGGGTCCTCCGGCTGCAAGATCCAGTCATCGGCCACGCCGATGAGGCGGGCGGGGTCCTCCGGATCGTGCAGCGCGACGCCCAGCCGGTAGATGGCTCCGTCCATCGTCTTGAAGACGCCATGGAAGATGTTCAGCCAGCCTTCGGGCGTCCGGATGGGGGTGGCCCCCGGCCCGACCTTCATCTCGTCCCAGTGGTACGGCAGCGGCTTGATCAGGATTCGCGAGTCGCCCCAGTGCACCAGGTCCGGCGAATAGGAGATCCAGATCGACCAGGGGGCGATCTCCGAGTGGGGACGGTCCAGCCGCACGTAGCGCCCGCCGAAACGGGCCGGGAACAGCACCACATTTCGGGCGTCCGCCTGCGTGATCAGCGCGACGCGCTCGACGCGCTCGAAATCTTCGGTGCGCGCCAGGGCCACGCGAACTCCATGGCGCGAGTAGGCCGAGTAGGTGATCCAGTAGACCCCGTCGAGCAGGCAGATGCGGGGGTCCTCCACGCCGAACTCCTCGTAAAGGGAAAACGGTTCGGTTTCGGCGGGCGTCA
The DNA here is from genome assembly GCA_037444135.1 of Solibacteraceae bacterium. GTDB lineage: Bacteria > Acidobacteriota > Terriglobia > Bryobacterales > Bryobacteraceae > CALKXJ01. The sequence goes on along the minus strand of JBBIMZ010000197.1, from coordinate 427 downwards.
GAAACGGTCTGGGGCGCACCCGGAAGCGGAAGCCGTCTTCGCTTTCGGCCAGGCCGAGGATCGACCGGCCGTTGCGCAGGTGCGAGCGGAAAATCATCACGTAGCGGTCGCCGAACTTCGTCACGCCCGCGTTGTGGACGGTTTCGACCGGATAGGGGACATCCGCCTTCGTCAGGATGGGGTTGCGCTCGTAGCGGCGGATCATGCGCGCCCCCCTTGGAGAATTCGCCGGTACACGGCGAGGTAGTCGTCGACCATGCGGTCGGCGGTGAATCGCGACTCGACCCAGCGGCGGCAGGCCCGGCGGTCGAGCGCGGGCACGGCTTCGAGCCGCGCCACCGCCTCGTCGACGGAGTCGCACAGGAAACCGGTCTCCCCGTCACGCACGATCTCCGGCATGCTGCCGCGCCGGAACGCGATCACCGGC
>JBBIMZ010000196.1:0-6994 GCA_037444135.1 Solibacteraceae bacterium | reverse complement strand
CCGGGCCGCCGGCCGCTTTGGCGCAACGCCACGGCGGCGGCCACCAGCGCCAGGATCGCCACGGTCACCAGTTGCGCCTTCCGCTGCCGCGTCATCGCTTCGGCGGGGCCGCTTCGGCGCCCTTGCGTATGATCGTCAGATCGAGCCGGCCGCTCTGGTCGACCACCAGCTTGCGGATCTTCGGAAGGATCTGCTCCATCGCCTCGACGTAGAGCCGGTGAGCGTTAACGGCGCTCGCGCGGGCGTACTCGGCCGCCACCTGCGTGAAACGCGCGGCGTCGCCTTTCGCCTGGTTGATCTTGCGCAACCTGTAGGCTTGCGCCGCTTCGACGAGCTGCTGCGCTTCGCCCCGGGCGCGCGGGAGAATGTCGTTGGCGTATCCCTGCGCCTCGTTGACGATCCGGGCGGCGTCGGCCCGGGCGCCGGCCACGTCCCGGAAGGCGTCGGCGGCCTCGGCCGGCGGCGCCACGCTCTCGATGTTCACCCCGGCGAGCAGCACCCCGAGTCCGTAGTCGTTTAGCAGCTTCTGCGCCGCCCCGCGAACTTCCTCCTGGATGGCCGCCTTCTCGGTCGTCAGCACGGCGTCGACGTCCCGGCCGGCCACGCGGTGCGCCAGTTCGGCCTCCACCACGGCGCCGATCACTCGCGCCGCGTCGGAGGCCCGAAACAGATACTCGGCCGGCACGCCGACCGAATACTGCACCACCACGCGCATGTGGATCAGGTTCTGGTCGCCCGTCAGAAACTGCGACGCCAGCGGATCGGTTCGCCCCAGCACGCCGTCGCCGATCTCGCCGCCGATCACCAGCCGCTGGAGCTGGCGCACCTTCAGCTTCGTGACGCGGTCGATGGGCCAGGGCAGCGACACGTGGATGCCCGGCATCACGCGCGGCTCGACCACCTTGCCGAAGCGCGTCACCACCGCTTGCTGGTCCGCGCTCACGATGTAAACGCCCGTCGCCAGCCACGCCGCAAGCGCTCCTCCAACGACCAGGAGCCGCCGCGGCGGACGCCGCCGCGCGGCCGCGGGCGCGGCTTCGATCTGCCGCGGTTTGTCGACCTCGATCAGACTCATCGCACGCCGCGCTCTCCCTGGACCAGGATCCGCAACAGCTCGGAATCCGAGCTCAGAATGGCCGTCGTGTTGTCGGCGAAGATCTTTTTGTAGGACTCGAGCGTCCGCAGGAGCTTGTAGAACTGGGGATTGCGCGCGTAGGCCTGGCTGTAAATCCGCGTCGATTCGGCATCGCCTTCGCCCTTGATCTTCTCCGCCTCGCGGTAGGCCGCCGAGAGGATCTCCTCGCGCTGCCGGTCGGCGTCGGCGCGGATGCGCAGCGCCTGCTCCTCGCCCTCGGCCCGGTACTGGCGCGCGATCCGCTCGCGTTCGGCCCGCATGCGCGCGTAAACGCTCTGCTTGTTCTGTTCGGGCAGGTTCAACCGCTTGAGACGCACGTCCACGACGCGAATTCCGTAACGCTCTAGCGCTTCGCGGTCGGTCGACTCGGTCAGGCGGTCCAGCACGTCCGCCACCTGAACCTTCTCCGGCGACGGAGCGACCATCGCCTCCAGGTCATGCGTGCCGATCGCGGCCGCCAGCGACGACCAGATGATGTCGTGCAGGCGCATCTCGGCCGCCGGCGCATCCCCCACGGTCTCGACGAAGCGCTTCGGATCCTGAATGTGCCAGGCCACATAGGACTCGATGACCAGGTTCTTCTTGTCGCGCGTGAGAAACTCGCTCGGCCGCGGATTGTAAACGCGCAGCCGGCGGTCGAAATAGTTGGCCCGCTGGAAGAACCACTTGGCGTGCAGGCCCGCCTCGGTCACCGTGTACAGCGGCCGGCCGAACTGGGTCACCAGGACGAACTCGGTTTCGCGCACCGAATAGAAGGTGAGCCAGACTCCGAGCGCCGCCAGGACCGCGCCGGCGAGCAAAGATCGACGATTCACTGCCCGTTGCATGTTACTCCCGCTCCCGCGGAGGCGCCGGCAGAAAGCCGATGCCGTCGTCAAGCAAAGTCAAGTGGCGCCGGCCGTGCCCCGCATCCAGGATCATCTTCGGCCGGTGGGCCAGGACCTCCTCGACGGTCTCCAGGTAGAGCCGCGTCTCGGTGGGGCCGGGCGCCGCCCGGAAAGCCTGCTCGGCCTGGCGGAACCGCTCGGCGTCGCCCTCGGCGCGGTTGCGCTTGCCGAGCGAGTAGCCCTGCGCGAGCACCAGATTGGCCGCTGCATTGCCCCGAGCCAGCGCGACCTGCTCCCGGCCGTATCCCTCGGCTTCGTTGATCAGGCGATTCTTCTCCTCGAAGGCGCCGGCCACGTCCCGAAACGCGTCCACGACTTCGAGCGACGGATGAACGTCGAGCAGCCGCACCTCGAGCACCTCGGCGCCGGCGCCGTATCGTTCGAGCCGCTCCTGGAGCCGCCGCCGCACCCGCCGTTCGAGCTCCCGGCGGCCCGCCGTGAGAATCTCATCGAGCGGCGCCGTCGTCACCGTCGCCTGGATCTCCGCTTCGGCCGCCGCGCGAACGGTGCCCTCACCGTCGAGCAGCCGGAACAGGTGCTCGTCGGGGCGCGCGAGCCGGTAGTGGACCGTGGCCGTCACTTCGAGCATGTTCTGATCGCCGCTCAGCATGAGCGACTCCTCGGGCATCCGCCGGAACCGCCCCGAGCGGTGCTGCACGTTCCACTCGTAGGCGGCCGGTTCGCTGCCGGCATATTCGGCCCCCGAGCGAAAGCCGACCTCGACGACCCGGATCCGCTCGGCCTCGATCCGCGTCAGGCGTTCGACCGGCCAGGGAAGCTTGTAATGCAGACCCGGCTCGCGCTGCGGCAGCAGCTTGCGCCCGAAACGCTCGATGACGCCCCGCTCTTGCGGCCCGAGCACGTACACGCCGCTCGCCAGGTAGAGCCCGGCGGCGGCCGCCAGCGCCGGGCGCGCCCAGCGGCGGCGGTTCTGGATGAGCCAGAAAAAGCCCTCCATCGGGTCGATCGAAGCGGCCAAGGCGCGCGCCCGCCGCCAGAAGTCCGCAAGGCGCGTGTGTTCGAGCCGGTGCTCCAGCCGGTGAAGCCAGCCGCCGAGCGGCGCCTCCACGCGGAGCAGCCGGAGCGAATTCAGCATCACCAGGAACGAGGAGAGCTGGTGCACGAAGGCCGCCGCCAGCGGCCCGATCGTTCCCTGGGAGGCCAGACCGACGGACACCGCGTTGACGATGCCGGCAAAGACGATGATGTTCTGCCAGGCGATCGCGACCGCGCGGCGGCTCACCTCGAACAGCTTCGGGAGCTTGTCCAGGGAGCGCCCCATGTAGACCACGCCGGCGGCTTCGGCGGTGATGTCGCTCGCACCGGAAACCGCGATTCCCACGTGCGCGGCGGCCAGCGCCGGCGCATCGTTGACGCCGTCGCCCACCATCGCCACAGCGCGGCCCTGGGAAGCGAGCGCTCGGATCCGTTCGAGCTTCTGCTCCGGGAGCAGCTCGGCCTCCACGTTCGGGATGCCGATTTCGCGGGCGATGACCTCGGCGGCGCGCCGGCGGTCGCCGGTGAGCATGATCTGGTGCGTGATGCCGAGATGCTCGAGCTGGTGCACGGCTTCGCGGACGCCCGCGCGCACGCGATCCCGCAGCAGAATCGCGCCGGCAAGACGCCGATCCTCGGCAACCAGCACGGCCGTAGCGCCCAGCCGGTCGGCCTGTTCGAGCACAGAGTTCGGAACCAGGATTCCGTGCTCTGCCAGGAAAGCGAGGCTGCCGGCGCGGAGGGTGCGCCCGCCGACCACGCATTCGGCGCCGCGGCCGGGCAGGATCCGCGCGCTCTCGGGCTCCTCCAAATCGAGCCCCCGCCGGCGGGCCGCCTCGACGATGACGCGCGCCAGCGTATGGTCCGAGCCGCGCTCAGCCACCGCCGCCCGCCGCAGCAGCCCGGTCTCATCTCCGTCGACCGCGATCAGTCCGACGATCTCGAAGCGCCCTTCGGTGACGGTGCCGGTTTTGTCGAAGACGACGGCGTCGGTCTTGGCCGCCGCCTGGAGCACGCTGCCGCCGCGCACGAGAATGCCGCGCCGGGCTAGGCCGCCGATGGCGGCGACCATTGCGGTCGGAGTGGCCAGAATCAGCGCGCAGGGGCAGCCGACGATGAGCACAGCGACCGTGCGCAGCCAGTTCCCGGTGAAGTAATAGGTCGCCCCCGCCGCCAGCAGCAGCGCCGGGAGGAAGAAGCGCGCGTAGCGGTCGGCCAGGCGCTCGACCGGCGCCTTGCGCTCGCGCGCCTCCTCGACCAACCGGATCACGCGCGCCAGCGTGGTCTCCGAGCCGGCGCGCAGCACGCGCACCCGCAGCAGGCCGTGGCCGTTGAGTGTGCCGGAGAAGACCTCCTCGCCCGGGCCCTTGTCGCGCGGCAGCGGCTCGCCGGTGATGGTGCTTTCGTCCACGGCCGAGTAACCCTGCTCGATCAGGCCGTCGGCCGGGATCCGCTCTCCAGCGCGCACCAGGATCAGATCCCCCTCGCGCAGCGCCGCCGCGTCCACTTCGAGCTCCTCGCCGTCGCGCACCAGGCGCGCCTTCCGCGGCATCTGCTCGACGAAGCGGTGAATGGCCGACGAGGTGCGTTGCGCGGCGTAGCCTTCGAGCCCCTCGCCGAGCAGCATGATGAACATGGCTTCGGCGGCCGCCAGATATTCGCCGACCGCAAGCGCCGCGATCACCGCGATGCAGATGGCCAGATCCGCGGAGATCTTCTTGTCGAGCAGGGCCGAGACGGCGTTGTAGAAGGTCCGGTAGCCGGCGACGACCGCCAGGATGGCCGCCGTGTCGATGCCGAAAACCGTCCGGAAGACGCCCGTCAGGTTCAGAAGCAGCAGCAGGCCGACGGCCGCGGCCAAACCGAAATAGCGGAGCCGTTCCTTGCCCTCCTCGCGCCCGTGGGCCGGAAGCTCAAGCCGGTGTTGATGCATGCCTGCCGCTCAGCCAGGGATCGTTACATCATTATGGCATCGCGCGGCCGCCGTTGCGCTCCGGCGCCCAAGCGAGTAGTCTCAGTAAGAAGACCAGCGAACGAACTCACGATCGGAGGCGATGATGGCGATTTCGCATCTTGGACGATGGTTGAGCCGGCGGGAACTGTTTCGCGGCGGCGGGGCGGCGGTCACCAGTCTCCTCGCGGCCCGACGGAGCGCGGCGGCGCCGGCGGCGCTGCGCATCGGCAAGGAGATCTATGAATCGATCGGCGTGAGGCCGGTGATCAATTGCAAAGGGACGTTCACCATCATCAGCGGCTCGCTGTCGCTGCCCGAGGTGAAGCAGGCCATGGAGGAGGCCTCGCGCCACTACGTGCATCTGGACGAGCTGATGGAGGCCGTCGGCCGGCGGCTGGCCGAGCTCACGCAGGCCGAATGGGGCATCGTGACGGCGGGCTGCGCGGCCGCTCTCACGCACGCCACGGCCGCTTCGATCGCCGGCGCCGACCCGGAAAAGCTCCAGCGGCTGCCCGATCTCGACGGACTCAAGAACGAGGTGATCATTCCCCGCTACTCGCGCAACGTCTACGACCACGCCGTGCGCATGCTCGGCGTCCGCATCGTCGAAGTCGACTCGATCGAGGAGTACGAGCAGGCCTTCAGCGACCGGACCGCCATGGTGATGATTCTGGCGGGTCCGCACCGAGGCGCTGGCGGGAATCGCCAGGAAGAAGGGCGTGCCGGTGATCGTCGACGCGGCGGCCGAACATCTGGTGATCCCGAATCCGCATCTGGCCCGCGGCGCCGACATGGTGGCCTACAGCGGCGGCAAGTGCCTGCGCGGTCCGCAGTGCGCCGGCCTGCTGCTGGGACGGAAGGACTTGCTCCAGGCGGCCTGGCTGCACAGCGCGCCGCACCACGCCTTCGGCCGCTCGATGAAGGTCGGCAAGGAGGAGATCATGGGCATGCTGGCGGCGGTCGAGATGTGGGTGAAGCGCGACCACGAGGCCGAGTGGAGGCAGTGGGAAGGGTGGCTGGAGACGATCGCGCGGCGCGTGAAGACGATCGACGGCGTGACCACCGAGGTGCTCCAGCCGAGCGGCCTCTCGAACCGCGCGCCGCGCCTGCGCATCCAGTGGGACGCCGCGCAGCGGGGGATCACGGGGACGGAGCTCGAGAAGCTTCTGTTTGAAGGCGACCCGCGGATCGTGCTCGCCGGGGCGACGGGCGACCGGCGCTGGGGCGGCGCCAGCTCAGCGACCATCATGCCCTACATGATGACGCCGGGCGACGCCGAGGTCGGCGCCGAGCGCCTCCACGCGGTGCTCACCAAGCCGCCCAAGCAGGAAGCGCCGGCGCCCGCGGGGCCGCCGGCGCAGATCGCGGGCCAGTGGGACGCGCGCCTGGAGTTCGTCCTGGGCAGCGCCGATCACCGCCTGGTGTTCGAGCAGGACGGCGGAACGCTGGTCGGCACGCACACGGGCGAGAGGCTGTCGGGCGACTTGCGCGGCTTCGTCGAGGGCGACCGCGTCTATTTCCGCAGCTCGCAGCGCTATCAGGGCACGCGCCTCGGTTTCGAGTTCGAGGGCCAGGTGCAGGGCGACACCCTCAGCGGGACCGTGGGCCTCGGCGAATACGGCCAAGCGCGCTGGCAGGCCCGGCGGCACCAGTACGGGCGGCCCGGCAGCCAAGTGCGGCCGGTGAAGAACGTATAGCCTGGAGCGGTTAAGTCCCGGCGATTCTCAACTCAGCCGACACTCACCGAAGGGCGGTTCAGCGCCAATGGGCGGCAGCGGATACCGGGTGCTGCGTAGCAGGGGCGGGGACAGGCCAAGCGACCGTGACGATCAGGCGAGAGTCATCCATCCGGCGCCCGGAGACCGAGATGAGCCCGGCAGGAGAGCGCAAGGCGTACGAAATCATCCCTCCGGCGATTTGCAACTGTTGCGACCTGGATTAGGAGAACTTCCCAAACTCGGATAAAAAAAGCCTCTCGAGACACCTGAAATCGAGTCGGTCCTTGGATCACAGCGGTGACGA
>JBBIMZ010000195.1:0-7021 GCA_037444135.1 Solibacteraceae bacterium | reverse complement strand
CGACCTCGATGTTCACCGTGCTGTTCGCCATTCCGCGCACCGTGGGCTGGCTGGCGCAGTGGCAGGAGATGCTCGAGGATAAAGAGCAGAAGATCGCCCGGCCGCGCCAGATCTATGTCGGCCATCAGCGGCGCGACTTCGTGCCGATCGAAAAACGGGGCGCTCCGCAGATGGCGGCCGCCTAGCCTAGGAGCCGGCGGGGGCCGCCTCTCCGGCACTGCGCAGCTCGGCGATCAGACCTACGCCGAGCTCCTCGATCTGGCTGGCCACGCGCTCGTAGAAGGCGTCGTCCCGGCCGACGGGATCCGGCACCGTCCATTCGCGCACCGGGGCCCGCACGGCCTGCGGCAGCGCACAGCCGCTGAGGTTGACCACCAGATCGTAGCTGTTCGGATCGACTTCGCCAAGGTCCTTGGGGAAGTGGCCGCCGAGGTCGATGCCCCGTGCGAGCATCACCTCCTGGGTGAGCGGCGCCACCGCCGGCGCCGGCGCCAGTCCCGCGCTTTCAGCCTCCAGGATGTCCGAGCCGAGCGCGCGGGCGAACCCCTCGGCCATCTGACTGCGGCAGGAGTTGCCCACACAGACAAACAATACTCTCCATTTCCGCATTAGCCGACCTTGTCCAAAAAGTACTGGTGCACGCGGCGATCCGCCGACAGTTCCGGGTGAAACGTGGCGATCAGGTGCGGCCCCTGTTCGACCAGGACGGGGTCGCCCTGATAGCGGGCGAGGACGCGCACCTCGGGCCCCACACCGCGCACGATGGGGGCGCGGATGAAGACCGCCTCGAGCTCATCGTGTCCGTTCCGGCGGGGAAAGGCGGCTTCGAGCCGGATGATCGCCACCCGGCTGTCGACCTGGCGCCCGTAGGCGTTCCGCTCGATGCGGACATCGACCAGGCCGAGCGAGGGCTGCGGCGGGTTCAGCACCTCGCGGGCCAGCAGAATGGCGCCCGCGCAGGTGCCGAAGATCGGCCGGCGCCGGCCGAAGGCGCGTAGCGGCTCGAAGAGCTTCTCCGAGTCCAGCAGCTTGAGCATGGTGGTGCTTTCCCCGCCCGGGATGATCAGGCCCTCGACGACGTCCAGCTCCGGCGCCGTGCGGACCTCGACGGCCTCGACGCCGAGGTCGGCGAGCGCCCGCCAGTGCGCCTCGAAGTCGCCTTGCAGCGCCAGCACGCCGATCCGCTTCATCTACCAGCCCCGCGTCTGGAGCAGTTGCGACTCATCGAGCGTGGCGACGTCGATGCCGGGCATGCCCATGCCGAGCTCTTCGCTGGCTTCGAGCAGCTTCTGCGGATCGTTGTAGTAGGTGGTGGCCTTGACGATCGCCTTGGCGCGCGCCTCCGGGTCGGAGGACTTGAAGATCCCCGATCCGACGAAGACGGCTTCGGCGCCGAGCTGCATCACCAGCGCGGCGTCGGCGGGCGTGGCGATGCCACCGGCCGAGAAGTTCGGCACCGGCAGCTTGCCGTGTTCGGCGACCCACTCGACCAGCTCGAGCGGCGCGCCGAGTTTCTTGGATTCGGCCACCAGCTCCTCCTTGCCGAGCACCGTGAGCTGGCGGATTTCGCGCATGATCGTCCGCATGTGCCGGACGGCTTCGACGATGTTGCCGGAGCCGGCCTCGCCCTTGGTCCGGATCATGGCCGCGCCTTCGGCGATGCGGCGCAGCGCCTCGCCCAGGTTGCGCGCTCCGCACACGAACGGCACGGTGAAGGCCCGCTTGTCGATGTGGTGCTCCTCGTCGGCCGGCGTGAGCACCTCGCTTTCGTCGATGTAGTCCACTTTGAGCGCCTCCAGGATCCGCGCCTCCATGAAGTGGCCGATCCGCGCCTTGGCCATCACCGGGATGCTGACCGCCTCCATGATTTCGCGGATCTTGCGGATCGGCGCCATCCGGGCGACGCCGCCCTCCTTGCGGATGTCGGCGGGGACGCGTTCGAGCGCCATCACCGCCGCGGCGCCGGCTTTCTCGGCGATGATCGCCTGCTCGGCGTTGGTGACGTCCATAATGACCCCGCCCTTGAGCATTTCGGCGAGGCCCACCTTTACACGGAACGATTCGTCCAGATACATGTTTCCTCCATGAAACCGCCTGCGAATTTTCTGAAATCGTTCATCCCTTCACACCATGGCCGGGGCGGCTTCGTAGGCCGCTTCGCGCCGGCGTTCGAGCTCCGTCCGAAAAACTTCTCCCAGCGCAGCGATACCCTCCCTGATTCTATCCGGCGCGAGGCCGGCGAAGCTCAGCCGGAGACTGGCCGTGTGGGGTCGGCAGACCGCGAAGTAGCGCCCCGGCAGATAGCTGACCTTCCTGCGATGGCAGGCGCCTAGAAGCTCGGCCGTATCGAGCGGCTCGGGCAACTCCACCCAGAGATTCATGCCGCCCTGAGGCCGCGTGAAGCGGGCGCCCCGGGGCAGATGCTCCCGGCAGGCGTCGACGGCCGCCGCCAGGCGTTCGGCGCCGGCCTGAATGACGCGCCGCAGGTGCTTGTCGAGCCGCCCGGAAACGGCGAAGCGCAGCAGGATCGCCTGGGAGAGGTGATCCGTATGCAGGTCGGCCCACTGTTTGGCTTCGACCAGTTGCGCCACGAGCGCCCGCGGCCCGATCACCCAGCCGACGCGCAGCCCCGGAAAGGCGACTTTGGAAAAGCTCCCCAGCTGGACGACGTCGCCGGATTCGTCCAGTTGCTTCAGCGTCGCCAACGGCGCCCCGGCGTAGCGAAGATGCCCATAGATGTCGTTCTCCACGACGGCGACTCCGGCCGCCCGCGCGGCGCGCACCACGGCCAGCCGCGATTCCAACGGCATCGTAACTCCGGTCGGATTCTGAAAGTTCGGCGTCACGACGAGCAGCTTGGGCCGCTCCTGGCGGAGCAGCCGCTCGAGCCGGTCCGGATCGATCCCCTCGCGCTCCACCGGAAGTCCCAGCAAACGCGCGCCGGCCCGGCTGAGCACGTGATGAATCCCCGGATACACCGGGTCCTCGACGGCCACCGCATCCCCGCGGCCGATGAGCACGCGCTGAATCAGGTCCAGCGCCTGTTGACAGCCGCTGGTAATGATGACGTCATCGCCCGGCCGCGCGATGCCGGCCGCCAGAGCCTGATCGAGCAGGAAGCGCCGCAGCGGGGCGTAGCCGCCCGGCGAGCCCAACTGAAGCAGGTCCGCAGCCTCGCCGGCGTCGAGCACTTCGGCGACACTGCGGCGGAAGTCCTCCAGGGGAAACAGCTCGCGGGAGGGCCGGGAGGTCGCGAAACTGATGACCTCGTCGTCCAGAGGCGCCGGCGACGCCGGAGGCTCCCGTTCGCCGGCCACAAACAGGCGGGACCAATCGAGCGAGTGACCCTTCGCGGCGGGCGTCGCGAGGACGTAGCTGCCGCGGCCGACGTGCCGGCTGATCAAGCCGGCCGCCGCCAGCAGGTCGTAGGCGGCCATCACGGTCGCGCGGTTCACACCGAGCTGCTCGGCCAGGATCCGCGTGGGCGGCAGCCGCTCGCCGGGCGCCAGGCGGCCGCTTTGGATGGCCTCGTGAAGCTGCTCGAACAGCTGCCGGTAGAGGGGCTCGGCCGTGGCTGGATCGAGCTGCGGGCGCGGCGGCATCGGTTTGGATGAACCAATCATACCATATTGGATTGCCGCGCTCCCGGCCAGAGTCGCGGAACGGTTTTGATAAAATCGTGGGCGAGCGATGCGCACCGGTAGAACCGCCGCGATCCTCGCCGCCCTCGCCCTCGGAGCCTCGCTGGTCGGGTGGCCCCAGCGAAAAAAGGATCGGGAAAAAGAACCTGTCACCGAGACGCTCGAGTTGCCCCCGGAGCTGCCCTCGGCGGTCGTGGGCGAGACGGCCCGGCTGGTCTTCGACGTCGCCCCGATCACCACCCAAGGGTTGCTCTCCCGACAGATCCGCGACAGTTTGAAGGCCTTATTCCGTTCCAGCCGGCGCGCACGCCTCCTGAAGCTCCGCGCCTTCGTCGCCGGCAGCGGCGATCTCCGGCGGGTCCAGGATGTGGTCGCCGAAACGTTTGCCGACCGGAAACTGCCGCTGCCCGCTCTCAGCGTCGTCCAGGTGGGGGCCTTGCCCGCCGTCGGGGCGCAGGTGTTGCTCGAAGCGGTGGGCGAGTCCCGCAAGGTGGTCAATCCGCACGGCATCGCGTTCATCTCCGGGCAGGTGGCGGTTTCGGCGGAGCCGACCCTGCACGTGGCCCCCTTGGTCAGCCAGTCGCTGGCCAAAGTGCGCACGGCTATCGAGAGCCTGGGCGCCACGCCGGCCGACGTGCTGCGCCTGACCTGTTATTGCAGTTCGCTCGACGACGGCCCGGCGATTCATCAGCGCATGTTCGAGGCCTTCCGCACGGCGGCGCTGGCCTACATGCAGCTCCGGCGCGAGTATACGCGGGGATCGGCCGAGTGCGAGGCCGTCGTCCGGCTCCCCAAACCGGTGGGAGAAGCGGTGCGCTTCCTCAACCCCGACGGGCTCGAGAAAGTTCCGCACCGCTCCCAGATCGCGCTGATCGGCGCCGAGCGTGTGGTGCTGACCGGGACCCAAATGGCGTTCCGGCACCAGGATTCCGACGTGCGGCTCGCCTTCGAGCGCCTGGGCAAGGTGCTGGCCGAGTCGGGCAGCTCCTACGCCGGCGTCGTGCAAGCCAGCTTCTATCCGATTTCCATGGCCCTGGCGGAGAAGATCTGGACGCTCGGCTTCGAGTTCATCGACAAGAGCCGTCCGCCGGCCAGCACGATGGCCGAATTCGAGGGCCTGCCGTCGCTCGACGCCAGTTTCGCCGTCGACGTCGTGGCCGCGCGGGCGCCGGCGGGGCGCTCCGGCACCTGAAGTCCGCCTCAGGAAGCGGCCCCGCAACACTTCTTGTACTTCTTGCCGCTGCCGCAGGGACAAGGATCATTGCGGCCGATGCCGGCCCGCCGGCCCCCGGGTTCGCCCTCGTCGGGATCGCCGAGAGCCCGGTAGTAGGGTTCGTAGCCGGCTTCCATCAGCCGCGCATCGAGCGAGCGCCGGACGATCTCGGCTTCCTCGGGATCGAAGCCGCCGGCGAGTTTTTCGATTTTCCGGAACATCGCTTCGACCCGGCCGGGACTTGCCTGGCCCGGCATCGCCAGCGTATAAGCCAGGAGCGCGATCGGCCGCAACTCCTTGTGTTCAAACAGCCGTTCGATGCGGCCCAGCTCCGACGTAATCCGGAGGTGGCCCACGCCGGCGATGGCTTCACCGGCCACGTCCGGGTCCGGATCTTCCAGATGCGGCGGAAAGAAACGGACGAACTCCCGGTCCAGGGAGCGCCACATCGCCTCGAGCGCGCGCGCCCGCGTCGCCGGATCGTCATAGAGCCGGAGGATCCAGGAGCGCACGAGCGGATGGCGCGCTGACTCCGCCAGCGCCACCACGAGGCCGCCCTTTTCGACCGGCGATACGGACTCATCCCCGAGACGCGCCAGCAGTTCCTCGCGCAGCTTGTCAATCGTTTCCTCCCGGCCGGCCAGCGCCCGCCAGACCTCCGCCCGCACGGAAGCGTCCGGATCGCGCCGCCCGAGCGCGATCAGCCGCGCCAGGATTTTGCCGCTCAACTCGGTTTGATCGCCGAAACAGCGCACAGCCGCCACACGGTGCTCGGCCGCAGGGCTTTCGAGGAACTCCAGCAGTTCCGGCTCCGGAAGGGTCTCGAGCGGCGGCTCGCTCTCCTCGGCATACTCCTCCCAGATATCGAACGGCTCGGCAGCTTCTCCCGCGATCTCCTCCGGGTTCCGCTCGTAGATCTCGCGGCAGAAGCTCCCTTCTTCAGGATCCGCCGCCTCGACTTCGGCGAGGACGCGCTCGATCCGCTCGTCCTTGACGCCGAGCGAAGCCAGCAGGAAGGGCGCCACCGAAGAGCCGGCCGGCCCGAAGCGTTCATACAGCCGGAGCAGCGGCTCCACCGCCGCCGCGCCGAACTCGCAGACCGTCTCGACCAGAAAGTCCGGCGCATCGGCGTAGTAAAGCTCCACCAGGTCCATCAGGAACGGAAGCGTCTCCACGGCGCGCAAATGCCGGACGATGCGCACCAGATCCCACCGGATGTCGATCCGGTGGCGGCGCGGATCTTCCGCGAGGAAACGGAGCAGATCAGGAATCAGGCGTTCGCGGTCGGCCAGCAGCGCGCGCAGCCAGCGGCGGTCGACAGCGGCGTGGCCTCGGGCTGCGGCCGCAAGCAGCTCGTACGGACTGGCGGCGGCGTACTGGTCGGCAGTAAGAATCAATTCAGTAGGTCGCCCGGCCGCCGCTGGCGTCGTGACACTGGCCGGTGACGAACGAGCAGTCGGGACTCGCCAGATAGTGAACGACCGCGGCGATCTCCTCCGGCGTGCCGGTACGGCGCATGGGGATCCGCTGCGTCATGTACTCGATCTGCTCCGGCGTGAGCTGTTCGAGAATCTGGGTGCGCACCACCGCCGGCGCCACGGAGTTGACGCAGATGCCTTCGAGGGCGACTTCTTTGGCCAGCGACTTGGTGAATGCGATGACGCCCGCCTTGCTGGCAGAATAGGCGACCATGTTGGGGTTGCCTTCCTTGCCGGCGATCGAGGCGATGTTGACGATGCGCCCGTAGCGGCGCTGTCGCATATGGCCGATGACGGCGCGGCAGCAATAGAAGACGCCGTCCAGGTTCACCTGCATGACGCGCCGCCAGTCCTCGTCGGTCTGCTCCCACAGCGGCGCCGCTCTTCCGGCGATGCCCGCATTGTTCACCCAGACGTCGATGCGCCCGGTGCGCTCCAGCACGGCGTCGACGGCGGCGCGAGCCGACTCCGGATCGGTGACGTCGAGCCGGACCGGGAACGCCCGGCCGTCGCAGGCGGCGGCGATCGCCGCCGCTGTGCGGCCCGCCCCCTCGAAGTTGATGTCGGCCACCGCCACGTCGACTCCCATGTCGGCCAGGCGCAGACAGATGGCGCGGCCGATGCCCGAGGCTCCGGCGCTGACGAATGCCTTCTTACCCTGCAGGCTCATTGGCCCTCCTCCTGCGCTA
>JBBIMZ010000194.1:0-7022 GCA_037444135.1 Solibacteraceae bacterium | reverse complement strand
CACAACGGCAGCGGCCCGATCGGCACGATGGCGGGTGTGCAACTGGCGGCCGCGGTGCCGAATTTCGTGGCGCTCGAGTGGCACGCGGCGGATGTGCCGTTTTTCGATGAGCTCATTCGCGGCGCCGGGGGCCCGCTGATTCAGGAAGGCGCCGTCCGGGTCCCGGATACGCCGGGGCTGGGCATCGAACCGGACGAGGACGTCGCCTGGCGTTACCGGAAGCCGGGCGAGAAGTTCTTCGAGTGAACGCGGCGGAAGCCGGCGAGGAAGGCGAAGCCGAGTGCCACGGAGAAGGCGAGCGCCGCCAGGCCGTTGGCGCGCAGGGAGGGGGCCGGCTGGAGGATCAACCCCGCGGCGCGGGCGGCGGCCTGAAGGCAGAAGCCGGCGACGCCGAAACTGACCAGATCGACGCCGCAGGTGCGCAGCAGAAACCAGACGAAAGCCGCCAGGGCCGCGCCCGCGGCGAAGTGAAACAGCCACTGCCAGGCGTTGGTCGAGCGGCTGAGCGCCACCAGAGCCAGGCCTGCGGCGACGACGGCAGCGCCTGAGCGCGACCACAGGTAGCGCGCGACGGCGCCGGCCAGGATCGTCAAGGCGCACAGCCAGCCGAAGGCCAGGCCGAGGCTGCCGCTCAGGACGGCCAGCGCGGGAAACGCCGAGTCGGGATCCGCAAGGCTCCACAGGGGCACCGCGAGGCGGTCGCCGGGCAGAAACTGGGCGGCGAACTCGATCAGGCGGAGCGCGCCCCAGACGAGCGCGGCGACGGCCGCCGCCTTGTCGGGGCTCGTGAGCGGCAGGCGGCGGTAGCCATAGGCGAGTTGGAGAAAGATATCGATGGCCATCGCCAGCAGGAACATCCCCACGGCGGCCAGCAAGACGACGATGAGGCGGTTGAGCAGGGCCTGCTGGAGGAAGTTCTCGAGCGGCTTGGCGGTGTCGTAAGCGGCCAGGACGCCGGACCAGTCGTTGGCTGCCGAAAGGGCCGACAGGAGGGCGGCGAGCCCGCCGGCGGCCAGATAGATCCTCCAGCGGTAGCGGTGCGCGCCCGCCTCGGGGCCGCTGAGCCTCCGGATGGCGATGACGAGGAGCGCCAGGGCTACGGCGCCGCCGAGCGCCGGCACGATGATGGCCTGAAGGCGCGGCCGCTGATACTCTCGGAGCCACTGTTCGGGGAGCTTGAGGAACCGCCGGAAGTGGGAGATATCTTCGCCGACGACCGACAGCGACAGGCGGGCGGTGGCGTCTCCGGCGCGGAAGCCTTCTTCTTCCCAGACGAAGCCGTGATCGGTGCGCCGCTCGAGCTTTTCGGTGCCGGAATCGACGAGGCGATAGCGTTCGATGGGTATCCGCTGCTCGGCGGCGAGCCAAGCTTCGGCGCGGCGGCGGGCTTCTTCGGGCGACAGGTTGGCCCCCGGCGCCTTCTCGTCGAGGATGTGATCCAGGCGGTAAGCGCGGTCCTGCTGGTCGACGTAGACGCGCCACTCCTCGCTCTGGAGGGGCCGGAAATAGCGCACATACCAGACGCCGGTGATAGTGCGTTCGCGGACGGTGTCGTTGGCGAAGCCGGGCCCGCCGATGCGCCGGAGGTATTCGAACTCGGCCGGGTCGAGATTGGGAACGAACTGCACGACGCGCCGCCAGGCGCCGGGGTCGAGGTTGCGCGCGCGGAGCGCCGCATCGGCCTTCGCCGCCGCTTCGGCGGGTCCGAGCCGGACGCGGATGAAGTCACCGAAGGAGACAGGCCGGACGAGCAGGCCGAGAGCCAGCGCTGCGGCGGCTGCCGCATAGAGCCACCGCGCCGTCCAGCGGGGTTCGAGCGCGGGCGCAGGCGGCGACGGTTCGGTTTCCGGTTCCGGCGGCGGGGCGGGCGAGAGGTTCTCGTTGAGGAGGGCCGGATCGGTTTCAAAGCCGCCGCGCCGCCGGTAGGAGGCGAGCGAGACGGCCAGCGGCAGCAGCACGATGCCGGCGACGGCGGCGCCGGTGAGGCGGAAGTACCAGCTTCCGGCTTCGAACAGAAACATTCCGATGAAGATGGCGTCGACGGTGTAGTGCCAGACGAGCGTGGCGACGAGACCCCAGCGGAGCATGACGAAGCCGGCGACGACGCCGATCAGGCCGACCTCGACGCCGCGGATCCAGCCCGGCTGCTGGGGATAGTTCGAGTGCAGGAAGCCCCAGAGGAGGGCGGGCACGAGCACGGCGAGCCAGTTGCGCCGCAGGTACCGCTGGAGGAGAGGGATCGCCAGCAGGCGGAACCAGAACTCCTCGGAGGTTGCCGCCAGCACGGAGATGGTGAACGGGTAGAGCCACGGGGCGGCGGTCGACAGTAGGTCGGAGTAGGCGACATCCTGGGGACTCCAGGCGCCGAAGCGGCGGCCGAGCAGGTAGAAGGCGACGACGAAGGCGATGTGCGCGGCCGCCAGCGCGTAGCCGGCCACGCAGGCCTGAAAGAACTCCTTGGTGCGGAAGCCGCGCCGGGAAACGATCGCCGGAAGCGAAAGCCTGCGCGGGTAGGCCTGGCGGTAGAGCGGCTCGCCGGCAGCGGCGGCCACAATGACGTAGAAGAAGACGCCCACGCCGGCGCCGACGGCCTGCAACAGGCCGAAGAGCACGGTTTCGCGGAACGGCGCCGAGGTGGGCATGCGGTCGATGAAGAAGGCGAGCGTATTGGCTTGGTTGAGCGTCATCAGCACGCCGACGGCGGCGCAGAGCCCGATCAGCGGCCTCCAAGGGACGGCCCGGCGGCGCAGCCAGCCGAGCAGCACGATGACGGCGGCGGCGAACAGCGCGGCAAAGCCGGCCTCGGCGGCCCACTGGAACAGCTCGTTGGCCGAACGCAGCGCGGCGAAATCGCGCTCCCACTGTTCGGGGATGTGAAGGAACTCGGAGAACTCGCCGACCTGATCGCCCTGGATGACGACTTTGCGGCGGAGGGTGGCGTCTCTGGCGCGGAAGCCCTCTTCCTCCCAGGTGAAGATGTGATCGTGGCGCGCCGGGCGTTGCTCGAGCTGCTCCTCGACGAGCCGGTGCGGCGCCGAGGATTGCGCCTGGAGAAACTGTTCGGCGACGGCGCGTGCCTGGTCGCGGGAGAGGCGCGCGCCGGGCGCCGCTTCGGCGATGACGTGGCGAAAGCCGACGAGCCGTCCCTGCGGCGACAGGTAGACGACGAGTTCCTCCTTTTCGGGCGGGCGAAACCAGCGAGCGCGCCAGCGCCAGACGGGGACGCGCTCCTCCATGAGGCGGTTGGCCTGCTCGAGGCCCAGTTCCCGCTCCAAATACAGCCGCGCGCGGTCGTCGGGGTCGAACAGCGTCAGGTTGCGGAAGCCGGCGGCGGAGAGACCGCGCGAGGCCAGGAAGCGCTCCGCCATCGCCGTGATCTCGGCTTTCGAGTAGCGCAGATCGAGGGAGGCTTGCGGGAAGGCGGCGCGGTAGTGGCGCAGCACGTAGGCCACCGACAGGGCCACCACGAGGGCGGCTGCGAGCACCAGCCGTTTGTCGCGCGCATCGATCCGGTCCACGGGCGCCTCGCGCCTAACCCTCCAACTATAGCCGCATCCGTGATACATTCGCCCGTGATGAGGAGGACCGTGTGAGACTGACGCGCCGGAGCTTGTTCATCAGCGCCGCCGCGGCCGCGGCGGCGAAAGCCGACTTCGACGCCGGGGAGGCCGCCTTTCCCTTGATGCCGGGCCGCCGGTTCAGCGGCGAGGCGCTGCGCGAGATCGCTTTTCCGCTGGGCGGCATCGGCACGGGGACGATTTCGCTCGGCGGCTACGGGCAACTGCGGGATTGGGAGATCTTCAACCGGCCGGCGAAAGGGGCGCGGAATCCGTTCACGTTCGTTTCGATTCGGCTGGCCGGAGGCGGTCTGGAGAGGCCGTTGATACGGGTGCTGGAACGGCAGCCGCTGCCGCCGTTCAACTACGCCCACGGCGTGCCCAGGGAGACGGGCCTGGGCTTGCCGCGCTTCCGCAGGGCCACCTTCATCGGGGCGTATCCGTTCGCGCAGGTGCACCTGGCCGACGCGCGCCTGCCGGTGGAGGCGCTGCTCGAAGCGTTCAATCCGATGATTCCGCTCGATACGGACAACTCCAGCCTGCCCGTGGCGGTGCTCGAGTACACGATCGCTTCACGGGCGACTTCGGCGCTCGAGGTCGCGGTCGCCTTCTCGGTCATGAACCCGGTCGGCTGCGCCGCCGTCACGCTGACCGGCGGGCGTCGCGGAGCGCATTTCGGCCAGAACGTGAACGAATTTCGCCGGGAGGGCGGCCTGGCGGGGCTGATGATGACCTCGAAGAAGTATCCGCCGGATTCGCCGCGGTTCGGCTCGCTGGCGCTGGTGACGCGAGACGGGGATCTCTCCTATCGCCTCCAGTGGGAGCACGGGAGCTGGTGGGACGAGCTGCACAAGTGGTGGGACGAGTTTCTGGAGAAGGGGCGTTTTCCGAACAACGCGAGCCGGCCGAGCGAAGAGGGGTTCACCGAGTACGCCACAGTGGCGGTGCATTTTTCGCTCGAGCCGGGCGAGTCGCGCAAGGTCCCGTTCGTGCTGGCGTGGCATTTTCCGAACGTGGAGATCAACTGGAGCGCCGACGCCCGCGGCACAGTGCTGAAGAATCACTATGGCACGCGGTGGCCGTCGGCCTGGGCGCCGGCGGCGTATCTCTTCGAGCACTACGACGAGCTCCGGCGGCGTTCGGAGGCCTACCGCGACCAGTTCTACGCTTCGACGCTGCCGCCGGCGGTGCTCGATGCGGTCTCCAGTCAGGCGTCGATCATCCGCACGCCGACCGTGATGGTGCTCGAGGGCAAGAAGACGCTGGCCTTTGAAGGCTGCAACGACGACTCGGGCTGCTGCCCGATGAACTGCACGCACGTGTACAACTACGAGCAGGCGATGGCCTTCCTGTTCCCAGAGCTCGAGCGGAGCATGAGGGAGACGGATTTTCTCGTCAACATGCGCGAAGACGGCTCGATGGGCTTCCGCACGGCCGTGCCACTGGCCAAGGGCGGCCGCGTGCCGTTCCCCGCCGCCGACGGCCAGATGGGCTGCGTGATAAAGGTATACCGGGAGTGGCAACTCTCAGGCGATGACGCCTGGCTGCGCCAGCTCTGGCCTGAGGTGAAGCGGGCGCTCGAGTACGCCTGGCAGAAGTGGGACGCCGACCGGGACGGCGTCATGGAGGGCGAGCAGCACAACACGTACGACATCGAGTTCTACGGCCCGAACACGATGATGGGGACGCTGTATCTGGGCGCGCTGCGGGCCGCGGCCCGGATGGCGCGGCATCTGGGCGAGACGGCGACGGCCGAGACCTACGAGAAGCTCGCCGAGGCCGGCGGGGCGTGGCTGGACCAGTGGCTGTGGAACGGCGAGTATTACGTGCAGCGCGTCGACGAGCGGCAGCCGAAAGCCTCCCGGTACCAGTACGGCGAAGGGTGCCTGTCGGACCAGTTGCTCGGGCAGTGGTTCGCCGAAGTCGTCGGTCTCGGCAAGCTCTTGCCGCCGGAGCACATCCGGAAGGCGCTGGAGTCGATCTTCCGGTACAACTACCGCGAGGGCTTCGAGGATTTCCCGAACGCGCAGCGGCTGTATGCGCTCAACGACGACAAAGGTCTGTTGCTGTGCAGTTGGCCCAAAGGCAAGCGGCCCGCCTTGCCGTTCGTTTATTCCGACGAAGTCTGGTCGGGGATCGAGTATCAGGTGGCGGCGCATCTGATCTACGAAGGCATGGTCAAGGAGGGGGTGACCATCGTCCGGGCGGTGCGGGAGCGTCACGACGGGATCCGGCGCAACCCGTGGAACGAGTTCGAGTGCGGCAGCCACTACGCGCGGGCGATGGCGAGCTGGTCACTGCTGACGGCGCTGAGCGGCTTTCACTATTCGGCGCCGCGGAAGGAGCTGGCCTTCCGGCCGCGCTACCGCCAGGGCGCCTTCCGCTGCCTGTTCTGCGCCGGCTCGGCCTGGGGAAGCTACGCGCAGCAAGGGACGCCGCAGAAGCTGGACGTGGCCGTGCGGGTGGAAGAAGGGAAGCTGGCGCTGGCGCGGCTGCAGGCGCCGTTCAGCAAACCCGATCCGCACGTTCGAGGCTCCGTGCCGGCGCGCGTCACGGTGGAGCAAGGCGAGGCGAGAATCGATTTCGCCCCGCCCGTCGAACTCAAATCCGGCGAGAAGCTGGAGCTATCGCTCGGCTGAGCCGGTCAGCCTTTCTTGATCCGGCTACAGGCGTTCAGGGCGCCAGTGGGATCGATGGCCGCTCCGCCTTCTTCGATGTGCTGGATGCGGCCTTCGGCGTCGACGACGAACGTCGTGCGGCTGGCGATGCCGCGTTCTTCGATCAGCACGCCGTAGTCCTTGGCGGTCTTCCGCATGAAATCGCTGAGCAGCGGATAAGACACGCCGAGCTCGCCGGCCCAGTGTTGCAAGGTCGGCAGATTGTCGGTGCTGATCAGCAATACCTGAGCTCCGGCTTCCTGGAATTTTGCGATACCATCCTGGTACGCTTTGACTTCCTTGGTTCAACCACCGGTGAAGGCGGCGGGAAAGAAGCCGACGACGACGGTCCGGCCGCGGAAGTCGGCGAGCGAAATCGGCTTGCCCGTGGTCGATGGTAGGGTGAACTGGGGCGCTTGATCTCCCACTTTGAGGTGGGTTTTCCCGGGGGTCTGGCCCAGCAGACCGCTACCCAGGGCGGCGGCGAACAACAGATGGGGCAATCTCATGCATCCTCCCTCATCCTCATCGTACTGGAGTCGGGCTCACAGTGTGGCCATGGCGAGCGGGGCCTGCTGGATTTCGCCGGTGACGCGCGCGGCGTCCTCGCCGACATAGACGTTAACCTCCGAGCGCACGCCGAAGCCGGCCAGATAGATGCCGGGCTCGACGGAAAAGCCGGCGCCGGCGATGATGCGGCGCTCGTCGTGGGTCTCGAGGTTGTCCATGTTGGCGCCGGCGCCGTGGACGTCGCGGCCGATGGAGTGGCCGGTGCGGTGGGTGAAAAAATCGGCAAAGCCGCGCGACC
>JBBIMZ010000193.1:0-7030 GCA_037444135.1 Solibacteraceae bacterium | reverse complement strand
TCCGGCTCTGGGCGCGAATGCTTGAGCGCCGGCTTCAATCGATTCCCAGGGTTTCGAGGATATCGGCGAGGTCGGCGGGTCGAACCAGGACCGGTTCGCGCAGGCGCGCCGGCGCGGGCCGCTCATCGAAGGCCCGGAACAGGGCGATCTTGGCGACGGCGTACCGTTCGGTGGCGCTGAGCGCCCGCTCGTGCTCCTGCTCCCAGACCCGGACCGATTCGTCACTCACCACGACGCTCACCGGGAACGAGGCTTTGGGACCGGGGGAGACGTCGAAGACGTACTCGGTGCCGCCGCGGACCGCGCGGCGCCCCTCGTAGTAGTACTGATACACGTAGCCGGTCGCGCCCGAGTAGGTTTTTTGGCGCCGTACCAGCGGGGCGCCGGTCAGGGGGGCGGATCGCTTTCGCCAGAGCTGGACGAGCCGGCGGAACATGCTTCGAAACCAGCTTACATCCGGCAGCCGTTCGCCGCGAGCGGTGATATGCTGGCCGCAATGCGTGTGGTAATCGTGATGCTTGTCGCCGCGGAACTCGTCGCCCAGGCGCCGGACCGCGAGCCGCTCCCGGACGAGTGGGGTTACCGGCCGGCTGACGGCGCGACCGTTCCGCTCAATCCGCCCTCGCTCAGTTGGGTGCACGAGCGGGCGGCGGCCGGCTATCTCATCGAGTGGGCCGGGAATCCGCGGTTCGAGAATTCGACCTCGGTCGACGGGGTGCCCTGGTCCGTCTATACCCACCACACCGCGCTCGAGCCGGGCCGGTACTGGTGGCGCTACCGCATCCGCACCCAAGACGGCGGGCTGTCGCCCTGGAGCCGCGCGCGCAGCTTCACCGTTCCGCCGGACGCCACGGTCTTTCCGCAGCCGACGCTCGAGGAGCTACGCCGCCGGATTCCGGCCGGACATCCCCGGCTGTTTCTTCGGGCCGAGGATCTTCCCCGGCTGCGCGATTGGGCCCGCGGCGGCGGCCGCCCGGCCTGGGAGCGGCTGCTTGCCCGCGCCGACCAGCTCGTCACCGCCGAACCGACGCCGGAGCCGGCGGTGCGCGCCAGCGCGAGCGATCCGGCCACGCGCCAGTACTGGTGGTCCAACCGCATGCAGACCATCCGGGCGCTTCAGGAAGCCGAAATTCTCTCGTTTGCGTGGCTGCTGACTGCCGAGCGCAAGTACGGCGAGGCGGCGCGGCGCTTCACGCTGCGGCTGGCCGGTTGGGACCCGGACGGGCCGACCGCCTTCAGCCTCAACTGCGAGGCCGCCAAGCCGATGCTGCACCGACTGGCCCGGGCCTACGACTGGGCCTGGGACCTGTTCAGCGACGAGGAACGCGCGCGGATCCGCGCCGTGCTGCTGCGGCGCGCTCTGGACGCCTGGAACAGCGGTGAAGTCCGCCAGGGCGCCGGACACCTGAATCAGCCCTACTCGAGCCACGGCAACCGCACTTGGCACAAGCTGGCTGAAAACGCCATCGCCACGCTCGGCGAAACGCCCGAGTCCGACCGCTTCCTTGAATACGCGGTGACCAAATTCTTCGCCGCTTACCCGGTCTGGAGCGACGAGGACGGGGGGTGGCACGAGGGGCTCTCGTACTTTGCTGGCTATATGTCCAAGGCGGCCTGGTGGCTCGACATCGCTCAGTCGGCGCTCGGCATCGACGGCTTCAAGAAGCCGTTCTTCAAGAATTTCGGCGACTATGCCGTCTATTCGGCGCCGCCGGGTTCACCTGATCTGGGCTTCGGCGACCTCGCCTACCGGCCCCCGTCGGCCGGGTGGGCCTTCATGCACTACTTTGTGCGCCGCACGGGGAACCCGCACTGGGCCTGGTGGCTGGAGGCGTGGCGAATCCCGGCCGACACCGGCGAGCCCGTGCTCGATTTCCTGTGGAGCTCGGCGCCGCCCGTCGCGCCGGCCCCGCCGTCCGGCCTGCCGCCCTCGAAGGTTTTTCGCGGCACCGGCGTGGCGGTGCTCAACACGGACCTGCTCGGCGCCGGCAACGTCCAGGTCCGTTTCAAATCCAGCCCCCGAGGCACCTGGAGCCACGGACTGGAGCCGCACAACTCTTTCACGCTGAATGCCTACGGCTTGCCGTTGCTGGTCAACTGCAACTACCGCGATCTGTACGGCTCGCCGTTTCACCGCGGCTGGGTGTGGACTACGCGGGCGCACAACGCCGTGCTGGTGGACGGCCGCGGCCAGAAGCCCCGTTCGGCTGACCCCTTCGGCCGGATCGTCGCCTTCGAGCTCGGCGACGGCCTGGATTTCGTCGCCGGCGACGCGACGCCGGCCTACGAGGGTCTGGTCACGCGCGCGCGGCGTTACGTGGTGTTCGTCAAGCCGGACGTGATCGCGATCGCCGACGAACTGGCGTCGGAGGCGCCGCGGACGTTTCAATACCTGCTGCACGCCCAGGCGCCGTTCCAGGTGGACGAAGCCGCGCAGCGGGCGGTTCTCGATCGCGGGCGCGCCGGCGTAGCCGTCGATTACGTGGCGGCCCGGCCGCTCAGGATCCGCCAGTGGACCGGCTACGATCCGGAGCCGGATCATGAGTACCTGAAGTCGGCGGGCAACCCGCCCATCCCGCCCCAGTGGCATCTGGAGGCCGCTACGCAGGCGCCGGAGCCGCGCGCGTTCACGCTGACCCTGCTGCGCGTCTTCCGTGACGGACGTCCGCCCGCCGGCGCTCCCCAGATCGAGCGCGACGCCTCCTGGCTCCGCGTGAAGGTCCAGACGGCCGCCGGCGAGGAAGTGTCCCTTGGCTTCGATCTCTCCGGTTCGCGGGAACTGGCTCAGATTGAGCGCGGCGCGCGGCGCTGGCGGCTGGCGCATCCCGACTGAAGCGGCGCGGCGTGATACAACGTTAACGGAGTCGGATCATGGCAAACAATCGTTTCACAGAAGAATCGACCCGGCGCGAGCTGCTGCGGGCGGCTGTGGCGGCCCCGCTCGTGGTCCCCGCTTCGGCGTTAGGCCGCCAGGGTCACACCCCGCCGAGCGACCGGATCGCCCTGGGCGTGATCGGCGTCAACGGCATGGGGCGCGCCAACCTGAAAAACTGCGCCGAGTACCCGGACGTGGTGGTGACGGCCATCTGCGACGTGTCGCGCGAGCGCCGCGAGGCCGCCCTCGAGCCTTACAAGGCCACCGCGCGCGGCTATCACGACTACCGGGAGCTGCTGGCTCGCAACGACGTCGACGCCGTCATCATCGCCACGCCGCCGCACTGGCACTGCCTGATGGCCGTGGAGGCCGCGGAGGCGGGCAAAGACATTTACCTGCAAAAACCGATGACGCTCTACCCGGACGAGACGCTGGCGGTGCGCAACGCCATCAACCGCCACAAGCGGATCAGCCAGATCGGCACGCAGATTCACGCCAGCGCCAACTACCGGCGCGTGGTCGAGTGGGTCCGTTCGGGCAAGCTCGGCCCGATCAGCGTCGTGCGTACGTTCAATGTCATGAACCAGGGACCGGAAGGGCTGGGGCACGCCCCGGACGAACCGCCGCCGGAGGGACTGGACTGGAACATGTGGCTGGGGCCCGGGCCGGAGCGGCCCTTCAACGCCATCTTGTTCAAGGGTAGCTACGAGCACTCCTCGTTCTGGGACTACTCGGGCGGCTGGACGCCGGGCATGGCGCCGCACATCATCGACCTGCCGGTCTGGGCGCTCGACCTCGGCGTGCCGTTGCGGATTAGCTCCATCGGGGGCCGCTACGTGATTCGCGACGACGGCGACGCGCCGGACACGCAAGACATCGTCTGGCAGTATCCCAACCTGACTATGACCTGGATGATGTGCTGCGCCAACAGCTTCGGCTTCGACTTCGGCCGGGGCAAGCCGGCGCGGCGCCTCGGGATCTACTTCCACGGGGCCAACGGGACTTTGATGGCGAACTATTCGCGCTACGAGGTGGTGCCCGAGGGCGACCGGCTGCCGGACCTCACGCCGCCGCCGGAGACGATCCCGCCTTCGCCGGGACACGAGCGCGAGTGGCTGGACGCGATCAAGACGCGCCAGGAGCCTAGTTGCAGCGTCAACTACCATTACAAAGTCGACCTGGCGATCACGCTGGGGAACCTGTCCTATCGGCTGGGGCGGTCGATACAGTTCGATCCGAAGACCGAAAAGATCGTCAACGACCGCCAGGCGGCGCGGCTGGCGCGCCCGCGCTACCGCGACCCGTGGAAGTTTCCGGCAAAGTACCTCTAGCTTATTTTCGATCTGTGATATCATCTTTTCATATCGATTTCCGATATGAAAGGACCGAAGTCGTCGCGGGTGGACTTTATCGAGTTGCACATCCTGCACCACGCGGCCGAGCGGCCCGTCTACGGCTTGTGGATGATCGAGGAGCTCGCGCGGCACGGCTACCGGCTCGGTCCGAGCCAGCTCTACCCGCGGTTTCACCGGCTGGAGCGGGAAGGATA
The DNA here is from genome assembly GCA_037444135.1 of Solibacteraceae bacterium. Lineage (GTDB taxonomy): Bacteria > Acidobacteriota > Terriglobia > Bryobacterales > Bryobacteraceae > CALKXJ01. Next base: position 2,606 of record JBBIMZ010000193.1, on the reverse strand, counting down.
TCTGAAACGCCGTGAAGCCGTGGCGGGCGGCAAGCGGCGTAAGTACTACCGCATCACCGCGGCGGGGCGGAGCTACTTTCGCCGCCAGAAAGTCCGTTTGCTCGAACTGGCCGCGGAGGCCCTGAGCGCGGAGGACCTCCGGGCTCTGCTCAAACGGCAGATCCCCGGCCACGGCAGGAGGGGCTGAGAGGGAAAGCAAGCTCATGTGTCTTCGGAGAGAGGGAATCTGGTTGGCGATCCTGCTTTGCGCCGGCTCGGTCCGGGGGCAGGCGCGCCCGCCTCTGAGCCTCCGGCAGGCGCTCGAGCTGGCCAGGAAGCATCCCTCGGTCGAGGCGGCTCAAGCCGGCGCTCAGGCTTCGGCGGCGGGCGTGGATCTGGCCCGCACGGCCTATCTGCCGCGGGCGGATCTGTACTCGCAAGTCAACCGCGCCACGCGCAACAACGTCTTCGGCCTGATCTTTCCGAACAGCGTGATTCCGGCCATCTCCGGCCCGGTGCGGGAAGCGGCCACGGTCACCAGCACCTGGGGCAGCGCCGCCGGCCTGCTGTTTTCCTGGGAACCGGTCGACTTCGGCCTGCGGAAGGCCAACGTGGAGCTGTCGCGGACGCTCGAGCGCCAGGCGCGAGCCGGCGTCGCCGTGGCCGAGTACGAAGCCGCCCTGGGGGTCGTCGATGCGTTCGTCGCGGCGCTGGCGGCCGGACAGGCGGTGGCGGCTGCGCAGGCGAATGTCGACCGGCTCGAGGTGTTTCACCGGACCGTCCGTGCGCTGGTGGCCAGCGAGCTGCGTCCGGGCGCCGACGAGTCCCGCGCGCTGGCCGAGCTGGTACGGGCGCGCACCGAGCTGGCCGCCGCCGAAGGGCAGGAGCAACAGGCGCGGGCGGCTCTGGCCGAGTGGGTGGGGGCGGTTCCCGAGCGGCTCGATCCCGGGACGCTCCTCGACGAGGCCCCGGCTCAGTTTGCCGCCGGCGATGTGGCGCACCACCCGCTGGCGCAGCGGCAGAGCGCCGCCGTCGAAGTGGTCGAAGCCAGACAACGGGTGCTCGAGAAGGCCTGGCGGCCGCGCGTCGAAGTGCTCTCCGCCGTTTACGGACGCGGGACCGGCGCCAACCTGGACGGAACCTTCGAAGGCGGCGCCGCGGGTCTGGCGCCGGCGACGGGCAACTGGGCGGCGGGCGTGAGCGTCAAGTTCCCGCTGATGGACTACAAAGAGACGCAGGTGCGGCGGGCGATCGAGCAACTCCAGCAGCGCTCGGAATCGGCGCGGCTGGAAGCGTTGCTGCGAAACCTGCGGACGGAGGTCGAGAAGGGGCGCGCCCAGGTCGAAGCCGCGCGCCGGATCGCGGCCGCCACGCCGCTCGAGGTGCAAGCGGCCCGCAAACTGGTCGAGCAGGCCGAAGCCCGTTACCGCGCGGGGCTGGGCGCCGTCGTCGAGGTGGCCGAGGCGCAGCGCCTGCTGCGCCAGGCGGAAACCGACGACGCGCTGGCGCGGCTGGGAGTCTGGCGGGCGCTGCTGGCCGTCGCCGCGGCCGAGGGGAACCTGGAGGAGCTGGTGCGGCGGAGCGGCCGCTGACGAGGAGCGAGCATGTGGCTGATCCACGTTGCGATGCGCCGCCCGATCACCATCCTCATGGTGATCCTGGGTGTGGCTCTATGCTCGATTCTGGCGCTGCGCCGGATGAAAGCCGACATCTTTCCGGACCTCGGCACGCCGGTGATCTACGTCGCGCAGCCGTACGGCGGCATGGACCCGGCGCAGATGGAAGGCTACCTGGTCAACTACTACGAGTATCACTTTCTCTACGTTCGCGGGATCGATTACGTCGAGTCGCGCTCGATTCAGGGCGCGGCGATCATGGCGCTGCACTTTCACGAAGGGACGGACATGGCCCAGGCGATGGCCGAGACGGTCGCCCAGGTCAACCGCGCCCGGTCGTTCATGCCGCCGGGCACGGTGCCGCCGTTCGTGATGCGATTCGACGCGGGCAGCGTTCCGGTCGGCTACCTGGTCTTTTCGAGCGAGACGCGCAGCGTCGATGAGATCTCCGACCTGGCGCTGTTCCGCGTGCGCCCGATGTTCTCGCGCCTGCCGGGCGTTTCGGCGCCTCCGCCTTTCGGCGGCACGGCGCGCACGCTGGTGGTGCGGGTCGATCCGGACAAGCTCCGCGCCTACGGGATGTCGCCGGACGAAGTGGTGCAGGCAATCGCGCAGACGAACACGCTGGCGCCGTCGGGCAACGTTCGCATCGGGGACTTGAACCGGATTGCGCCGCTGAACGGCACGGTCCGGGAAGCCGCCGAACTCAACGACGTGCCGGTCCGCCGGGGGCCCGGCCCGACGGTCTATCTCCGCGACATCGGCTACGCTGAGGACGGCGCCGACATCCTCACCAGCTACGCGCTCGTCAACGGCCGCCGCGCGGTCTATGTCGCCGCGACCAAGAGGGCCGACGCCTCGACGCTCGAGGTGGTGCGCAACATCCGGCGCGCCTTGCCGTCGTTTCAGGCGGCGATCCCGGAGGACATCCGCGTGTCGTTCGAACTCGACCAGTCCTTCTACGTCACGCGGGCGCTGCGGGCCCTGCTCCAAGAGGGGCTGCTCGGTGCG
>JBBIMZ010000192.1:0-7077 GCA_037444135.1 Solibacteraceae bacterium | reverse complement strand
CGAGGCCGCCGGCTACGTCATCGAAGCGCCGGACGGCCGCAAGATCTACTTCGCCGGGGACACCGACGTGTTTTCGGAAATGGAGCTGATCGGCGAAATCCACCGGCCGGAGCTGGCGATTCTGCCGATCGGCGACCTGTACACGATGGGCCCGCGGGAGGCGGCGGTGGCCTGCCGGCTGCTGAAGCCGAAGAAGGTGATTCCGATGCACTGGGGGACGTTTCCGCCGCTGGTGGGCCGCCCCGAGCAACTGGCCGAGCGCGTCCGGGACCTCGGCGTCGACGTCTGGACGCTCGAGATCGGCCGCCCGGTCCAGTGGTGATGCGGGCGCGGAGCGGGCCTGATAGGATACAGCCAGGATGAAAATCGGAGTCATCGGTTTGGGATTCATGGGCCGCACGCACTTGCAGGCCCTGCGCAACATTCCGCAAGCGGAGGTCGCCGTGGTCGCCAGCGACGATCCGGTGGCGCTGTCGGGCGATCTGACGGGCGCCGCCGGGAATCTGGGCACCGCGGGCGAGCGGTTCGACTTTTCCGGCATGCGCCGCTACAGCGACTGGGCCGAAGCCGTGCGCGATCCGGAGATCGAAGCGGTGGATCTGTGCCTGCCGACGCACTTGCACGCGCCCGCGGCGCTGGCGGCGCTCGAAGCCGGCAAGCACGTGCTGGTGGAAAAGCCGATGGCGCTCGACGGCGAGCAGGCCGACCGCATGGTGGAGGCCGCTCGGCAGGCGGGCCGCGTGCTGATGACGGCGCATGTGTTGCGTTTCTTCCCGGCGTACCTGCCTCTGGCCGAGCTCGGCCGTTCGGGGCGGCTGGGCCCGTTGCGCATGGGGGTGTTCCGGCGGCGCTGCGCCGCGCCGACCTGGGGGGCGTGGCTGCCGGATCCGGCCAAGAGCGGCGGGGGCGTCTTCGACCTGTTGATCCATGACGTCGATTTCTGCCTGCATCTGTTCGGCAAGCCGCAAGCCGTGTCCGCGATCGGACACGAAGATCTGGCCAAGGGCATCGACCTGATCACGGCGCACTGCTACTACGACGGCGGCACGGTGGTGATCACCGGAGGCTGGCATCACCTTAACGCGTATCCGTTTTCCATGGAGTACACGATTTCGTTCGATGGCGGCACCCTCGACTACAGTTCCGAGGGCCGGCCGCCAAAACTCTACCGGGCGGACGGGACGGCCGAGGAGCTGCCGCTCGCTTCGCAAGACGGCTATCAGGCCGAGATCGAATATTTCCTCGAATGCGCGGCGGCGGGCCGCCGGCCGGAGCGCTGTCCGCCGGAGGAGTCGGCGGCCGGCGTGAAGCTGATGCGGTTGATGGCCGAAGCCCGCAAGCGCCCCGGCGAGCGCATCGAATGCAAGCTGTGAAAGGGGACAGAAAATGATGCACCGCCGGAGATTTTTCGAATGGCTGTCGGGCCTTCCGCTTCTCGGGACGGCCGCGTGCCGCGTGTCGCGGCGCGCCGGGCGGGATTTCTGGCGCGAGCTGGGCGTGCGGCCCATCATCAACGCCGCCGGATCCTACACGATGTTCACCGGCTCGCTGATGCGGCCTGAGGTGCTGGAGGCGATTGCGGCGACGGCGGGCGACTACGTGCGCCTGGTCGACGTGCAGCGCGCGGTGGGCCGGCGCATCGCGGAGATGCTGGGCGCCGAGGCGGCCATGGTCACCTCGGGGGCGGCGGCCGCGCTCACGCTGGGGACGGCGGCCTGCATCACGGGGACAAACCCGGACTTCATCCGCCGCATTCCGGACACGGCGGGTATGAAGAACGAAGTGATCGTGCAGAAGAGCCACCGCTTTCCGTACGATCACATGGTGCGCAACTGCGGCGTGCGGCTGATCGAAGTCGAGACGCGCGACGAGCTCGAGCGGGCGATTTCGCCGGCCACGGCGATGATGCTGTTTCTGAACAAAGCCGAGCCGGACGGCCAGGTCAAGATGGAGGAGTTCGTGGCCATCGGCAAGCAGAGGGGCATTCCGACGTTCAACGACGCCGCGGCCGACGTGCCGCCCATCGAGCATCTGCTCAAGCCGATTCGCCTCGGCTTCGACCTGGTGACGGTTTCCGGCGGCAAGGGCATCCGCGGCCCGCAGAGCGCCGGCCTGCTGGTGGGGCGCAAGGACCTGATCGAAGCCGCGATGCTGAACACGGCGCCGCACTCGGACACCATCGGCCGCAGCGCGAAGGTCAACAAGGAAGAGATCGTGGCGATGATGGTCGCCCTGGAGAGCTTCCTCAAGGAGGACCAGGAGGCCAACTGGCGCGAGTGGGAGCGGCGGGTGGAGACGATTGCGAAACTCGTCACCGGCGTTGCCGGGGTCCGCGCCGAGAAATTCGTTCCGCAGATCGCCAATCAGGTGCCGCACCTGCGCGTGGACTGGGACCGTGAGAGGATCCGTCTGACGGCGGAGCAGGTGATGCAGCAGCTCCGCGACGGAGAGCCCTCCATCGAGCTCGTGCCGGGCCCGCAGGCGGGCGTCGAGATCGCCTCCTGGACCCTGAAGCCGGGCGAAGCCGAAATCGTCGGCGAGCGCCTGCGGGCGGTTCTGGCCGGCTGAGGCGGCGTCCTACAGGTTGTCGGCGCCGAGACCGTGACGGCCGCCGCAGCGCTTGCATGGCGTCGGCGGTTCGGCATTGTCGACCCGGTGGGCCACAGGCCTGAGGGTGCGCAGGTAGGCAAAGACGCCGGCGAGGTCTCCGTCCGTCATCTGGCGGTAGTAGCCCCACAGCATGATGTTGTTGAGCGGCCGAGCCCGGACGCGGCCGGTGTGCATCGCGGCGAGGAACGTGGCCTCATCGTAATAGGAGATTCCGGAGGCGTCCGGCGTGATGTTGGCGGATGTAATGTTCCCCCAGGGCCCCTTCATGGGGAAGCCGCCGGCGAACGCCAGGTCCGCCAGCGGCGCCATGTCGGGGCCTTTCGGAGTGTGACAGGAATCGCAGTCGGCGAGCCGGGTGTAGTAAGCGCCCCGCCGCACCGGATCGCTGAGGTCCGGGGCGGGGACGCTGTCGGCCGGGGGCGGCGCCTTCAGGCCCGCCCGGACCGGCGGCGGAATCTCGGACTGGCCCGGCGAGTGTTTCACGGGCGGCAGCGAGCGCAGGTAGGCGATCACGGCCGCCAGATCGGCGTCGGAAAGGACGCGGTAGTTACGGGACGGCATCACCGGAAACAGGACGCGGCCGTCGCGCCCGATGCCGTTGCGGATGGCGCGGGCGAGCTCGGCATCGCTCCAGCGGCCGATGCCGGTCTCCGGGTCCGAAGTGATGTTGGGGGCCACCAGCTTGAAGGGAATTCCCTCTTCGGGGAAGACGGCGCCGGCGCCTTTGCGCCCTTCGCGCGGCGGCGCTCCGGGCGCCTCCCAGTCCACTTCGGAATGACAGGCGAAGCAGGGCATGACCGCCTCGACCAGATAGCGGCCCCGCTCGAGCCGGATCATCTCATGGCCGGCCGCTCCGGCCTCTTTGGGGCTTTGCCTCGCCGGGCGACAGCCCGTCACCCAGCAAACACAGCAGGCGGCCATCAAGACTGCCGCCCGATTCCGATGCATGCGATTCCCCTCCGCATTGAACGTGAAGAAGCGAGGTCGAGCCCCGTCCCCTTTGCCTAAGTCTAGCAGCGGCCTTCGAACCGGTCCCGGCCTTGCACTAAGGCGCGCATCTTGCCGTCGGCGACGTTGCGCTGGAGCATCCAGAAGCCGCAGTCCGGGTGGACGAAATGGATGCGGCCGGCTCCGAGCAGGACGGCGGCGTGTTCGATGCGGCGCGCCACGAGATCCGGCGTTTCGATTTCGTTGTCCTTGATGTCGATGACGCCTAGCCCGAGCCCGATGCGCGGATCGAGGTCCTCAAAGACGCGCAACTCGTCGTAGCCGCGGCGGGCGAACTCGAGCACCACATGGTCCGCCTTCAGCCCGTTGAGGAAGGGGAGCAGATCCCGCCAGAAGCCGCGCTGAACGGTCTGGCCGCCGTAGTTGCCGAAGCAGACGTGGACCGCGCGGACGGAGCGGATGCCTTCGAGGACGTAATTGATGGCGGGCAAGGCCCACTCCCGGTCTTCCGGATGGCCGCTGATGTTGGCCTCGTCGAGCTGGATGACGTCGGCGGGGATGCGCTCGAGCTGGCGGCGGAGCGCGCCGGCGATGGCCATCGCCAGCCGGGCGGGGCTTCCGTAGTAGTGGTCCGTGAGCACCTTGGCGAGCATGTGCGGGCCGGTGCAAGTGAACTTCAGGCTGGCCCGCGTCAGCGAGCGCGTCAGCTCGAAATCACTGAGCAGGTTCAGCGTGCCGTCGCCGATCTCGCCGGTGACGATGCCGGCGGGCATGGCGCGGTAGGCCAAGCCCGGATCGGCGCGGAACTGGTCCAGGTCCTGGATGGAGAAGCGCGTCCGGATGCCGTCCATCTGGCGGACGAAGTAGTCGATCATGCCGTTGGTTTCCGGATGGCTGGGGTCGAAGCGATTCAGCTCGCCGTCGGTGACCACGTCGATACCGGCCAGTTCCTGCGTCTTGAGCACGACCATGACGGCGTCGCGGAGGGTGACGCGGCTGGTATCCCCGCGGAGCCAGTGCGGAATAGGATAACTGCCCACCACCGTTGTCCGGATCGGCATAAACAGACATTGTATAGTGAGCCTAGGGGGTGAGATGGGAGACCGAGTGCGCCGTCGCAGCATCATGTCTCTGCTCGCCCTGCTCGTGGCCACCGGCGAGTGCGCCGGAGGAGAGGTGCGGCTGGCAGGCCGGGTGACGAACGAAAACGGGGCGCCGCTCGGCGGGGCGGAGCTGGTGTTCCGCAAGTCTCCGCAGATGCCGGCGGTGCAGGTGTTCGCGGACCCGTCCGGGCGTTACGAGGCCACGTTACCGGCGCCGGGCGAGTATCGCGCCGACGTCGAGCGCACGGGTCACTTTCCGTTGCGCGGCCAGCTCGTCGTGCTCGAGGAAGGCGACAACGAAATTGACTTCACGCTGAACCGGCTCCGCGAGGTATTCGAATCGGTCGAGGTGACCGCCGCCACGCCGCCGGTGGACATGAATACGACAGAGACGCGCGAGACGGCCAGCGCCTCGCAGATCGTCAATGTCCCCTACCCGACCACCAACGATCTGCGCAACGCGTTGCGGATCATCCCGGGCGTCATTCAGGACGGGCGCGGCGGGCTGCACATCAACGGCGGCCATGAGAACCAGACGCTGTATCTGTTGGACGGCTTCAACATCACCGATCCGCTGACCGGCCGGTTCGAAAGCCGGTTGAGCGTCGAGGGGGTGCAGAGCGTGGACGTGATGGGCGGCCGGATCTCGCCTGAATACGGCAAATTCTCGTCCGGCGTTCTGGCGATCAACACCAAGACCGGCGACGACAAGTTCCGCACTACGGCGACCAACTTCGTCCCCGGGATCGAATACCGCAAGGGGCTGATGGTCGGAGGCTGGACGCCCCGCGTCAATTTCTCGGGACCAATCCGCCGCGGGCGGGCGTGGTTTTCCGATTCCTTTGACATCCAATATGTGACCGCGGTGGTCAAGGAACTGCCGCGCGGCCAGGACCGCACGGCGAGCTGGCGCGCCAGCAATCACCTGAACACACAGATCAACCTGACGCCCTCGAATATCCTCTACACGGGTTTCCTGATGAACGCCTATACCGCGCCACGCTGGGGTTTGAGCGCGCTCGATCCGGTCGAGACGACGCGGGATCTGCGCCGGCGGCAGTGGTTTTTTCATGTCAAGGATCAGGTCTATCTGACCCGGGACGTGCTGATCGAGGCCGGCTACGCGGCCAACCGGACGTTTTCGCGGGAGATTCCTCAAGGACATGACTTGTACCGGATCACGCCGGACGGCACGCGGGGCAATTACTTCCTGGACTCGACGATGAAGTCGGTTCGCGATCAGGCGATCGTCAACGCCTTCCTTCCGCCGCTCAAGCTCGCCGGCGAGCACCGCATCAAGATCGGCGCCGATTTGGACCGCCTGCGCCACTGGCAGCACATGCGCCGCACCGGCTATGAGACGCTTCGCAGCAACTACGTGCCGATGCGGCGGACTGTCTTCGCCGGCGGCAACGTCACCGGCCTGACCAACTACGAATCCTCCTTCTACTGGCAGGATTCGTGGCGCTTGCGGCCGAGCCTGCTGATCGAGGCCGGGCTGCGGGGCGACTGGGACCAGATTCTTCACTACTGGAACATCGCCCCCAGGGCGGGCTTTGCCTGGTCGCCGCCCCACTTGGGGCGGACCAAGATCTCGGGCGGCTATGGGATGATCTACGACGCGACGCCGCTGCGGGTGTTCTTGCGGCCGCTGGACCAATACGCGCTGACGACGTACTTCGATCCGGACGGCCGGATCGTGCGCGACTCGGCGGTGACGGTCTTCACGATTCAACAGCCGCGGCTCCCGCGGCCGCGCTACCGCAACTTCAGCCTCGGCTGGGATCAGGAGTGGGTCGAAGGCTTGCAGACCCGGGTCGAGTACTTGCGGCGGCGCGGCCGCCTGGGCTTCACTTTCGTCAATCAACTGAGCCCGCAGATCAAGCCGCCAGCCGAGTGGATCGAGCGCTTTCCCAACCGGCCGTTCGACGCCATCTTCGATCTGACCAACGACCGGCTCGACCGGCACGATTCCTATCGCGTGACGCTGCGCCACGTCATCCGTCGCCAGTGGGAATGGCTGCTCAGCTACACGCGCTCGCACTCGCTCTCCAACGCCGTGGCCGATTTCAGCGTAGACGACCCGATCATCGTCGACTTCAACGTGGGACCGATGCCCTGGGATTCGCCGAACCGGATACTGAGCTGGGGCTACTTGCCCACGTTCCTGAAAAAATGGGCGGTGGCCTACCTGCTGGACTGGCGCACGGGCTTCCCCTTCTCGATCATCAGCGAGGACGGCCGGGTGGTGGGCGGCGTCAACGCCTTCCGCTTCCCAGACTACTTCGAACTGAATGTGCATGTGGAGCGGCGCTTCGAGTTCCGCAAAAACCTGTGGGCGTTCCGGATGGGCTGCAACAACATCACCAACCACAACAACCCGAACGTTGTCAACAACAACATGGGCTCGCACAAC
>JBBIMZ010000191.1:0-7078 GCA_037444135.1 Solibacteraceae bacterium | reverse complement strand
GGTGATGGGCTCGCTGGCGGCGATTGCCGCGCACAGCCTGGTGGATTTCAACATGTACATCCCGGTCAACGCCGCGACGCTGGCCTGGATCTGCGGAATCGCGGCCGGGATCGGGCCGTTCCGGCACAGGGGCTGGGTCGTGCAGGCGGAGCTACGGCGGCACCCGATCCGGAGGCGGCGGGACACATGTACGGCTTTCTCGTTGTTGCCGTGCTGGCCCTCGGCGGCTGCGGCGCGCTGTATTGCTGGATGAAACGCCGCGGGCAGATGCTGCTGGCTCAGGACGAGCTGGCGCAGGGTTTGGCGGAAGGCTACCCACCCGCGAAGATCGCCGCCGTCGGCGAGCCGTTTCCGGAGTTCAGCTATCCGGCCGCCGACGGGGGCCTGTGCCGGCTGGAGGACTTCCGGGGAGAACCGGTGCTGGTGGTGCACTGGAATCCGGAGTGCGAATTCTGCGAGGCGCTGGCGCCGGAGCTGGCGCGCATCCGGAAGGTGAAGCTGGCGCTGCTGGCCTATGGGGATGCCGAAAGCAACCGGAGGTTGTTGGAACGCCACGGGCTGCGGGCGTCGATCGGTCTGCTGGGCGAGAGCGACCCGCCGGCGCCCCTCGGGATGCTGGGCACGCCGGTGGCGTATCTGCTGGACGCTCAAGGCCGGGTGGCGCGGCCGTTGGCGCAAGGTGCCGAGGAGGTGCTGGAGCTGGCGCGCTGGGCCGAAGGGGGCTGGCGGGCGCGGTCGCTGGCGCGGAGCCGCCTGCTGCGGGACGGGCTCAAGCCGGGAACGGCGGCGCCGGCCTTTGCGTTGCCGGATCTGGACGGCCGGACGGTGTCGCTCGAATTCTACCGGGGCTCGCGCGTGCTGCTGGTCTTCAGCGATCCCGAGTGCGGCCCCTGCGACGAGCTGGCGCCGGAGCTGGCTCGTTTCGAGCGGGCGCACCGCGGGCGTGGGCCGGCCGTGCTGATGGTGAGCCGCGGCGAGGCGGCGCGCAACCGCGAGAAGGCGGCGGCGCACGGAATCGAGTTTCCGGTGCTCTTGCAGGAGCACTGGAAGTTGTCGGCGGCATATGGCATCTTCGCCACCCCAGCGGCGTACCTGATCGGCGAAGACGGCCGGATCGAGAAGGGGGTCGCGGTGGGTCCGGGTCCGGTTGTGGACCTGGCCCGAGCGGCGATCAGGACGCCGGGTGCAATCAAGAGACGGCTCTGGGGCGGGGCGCCGCTCCGGGCGTGCGAATGGAAAGGAGCAGGCAGTGGAGATGAAGTTCGATGACATGTGCCGGTTGATTGCGAGTTCGCTGCCGCGCAGGCGGGTCTTTCAGCTCATTCTCGGCTCTTGGATCGCGGCGATGCGGCCGCGGCGTGCGGAGGCGCAGGCCGAGGGCGGGCAGGAGGGTGCGGTGGTGAAGCGCCAGGTGGTCAATATCCGCGAACGAACCGAGGCGGCGTGCAACTTCGCGCTCCAGCACGTGCGGGTGACGAAGTGCCCGCCGCGCACGCGGCAGGAGATCGACATCGTACAGCCGTGCAAGAAGCAAAGGAATTTCTGGGTGGCCAAAGTGGTGATGGTGTGCATCCGGAGGCCGATCAGCCCGCCGTAGTACGGGCGGTTGGAAGAGCAGCAGAGAGGAAAGGAGGAAACCATGCGACGCAGAAAGAAGTTCTATTGGGCGGTAGTGGCGCTGGCCTGGCTGGCGACAGCGGCGGCGGTGGCGGCGCAGGAGATCTCGGCCGGCGAGGCGAACGATCCGCTGATGATGCCGGTGTTCAGCGACGGCAGGCGTGGGCCGCTTCCTGCGGGCCTGCCGGAGGCCGAAGCGAGCCGGTTGCAGCAACCGAACCCCGGCACGGGCGTGCTGACCGTGGCGCTCGAAGCCGAATCGTTGCGGGGCTATGTCCCTTCGCCGGAAGAGATCGCGCGGCTGCGGCCGGCGAGCGGGAAGGTGGGCATCGAGACGGTGATCGGCCTGGACACGCGGTTTCGCACGTACACGAGGACGTATCCGGCGCGGGCGACGGCGCTGATCACGTTCACCGGCGGCTGGTGCACGGGCTGGTTCAACGGTCCGAACACGGTGGTGACGGCGGGCCACTGCGTGCACAGCGGCGGGACGGGAGGATCCTGGAGGACCAACGTGCGGGTCTGGCCCGGTTACGATGCCGGCAGCGCGCCTTACGGCTCCTATGCGGCGAAATGGCTGGCGTCGGTGGTCGGCTGGGTGGTGAACGCCAATGAGCAGTATGACTACGGAGTGATCAAGCTGAATGCCAACGCCGGCAACACCGTAGGCTGGTACGGCTTCTGGTGGCAGTCGGCGAGCCTGACAGGGCTGACGGCGGTGATCGCCGGCTATCCGGGTGACAAGACGCCGGTCAAGTCCCAGTGGCTGAGCGCCGACGAAGTACGCGTGACGCAGGCGAATCAGGTGTTTTACAAGAACGACACGTTCGGGGGCATGAGCGGCAGCGCGGTGTGGCAGGACCGGCCGCCCGGCAGCAGCTTCTGCTCGAACGGGCCGTGCGCGTTCGCCATCCACGCCTACGGGCTGCACGGGAGCTCGCCGCACAGCACGCACAATCACGGCACGCGGATCACGCAAGCGGTGTTCAACAACCTGGTGTTCTGGAAAACGTCGCCGTAAGCGAGCGGGGCACAAGACATGTCGGGAGGCGTGCGGTTGGTGTCGCTTTTGGCGGGGGCGTGCCTGGCGGCGGCCGGGAGCGCCCCCACCAGCTCGGGCTATGCGCTGGGGCCGGGCGACAAGGTCCTGATCCGGGTGGCGGATCTGGACGAGTTCAAGGGATTCGACGAGCGACCGCAGCGGATCGAGCAGGACGGCGAGATCCGCCTGCCGCTGGTGGGACGGATCCGGGCGGGCGGGCGGACGGTGGGCGAACTGGAGAGCGAGATCGCCGAGCGGCTGAAGCGGTACCTGCATGAGCCGCAGGTGACGGTGCTGGTGGCCGAGTACTCGAGCCGGCCGGTGTCGGTCTTCGGGGCGGTGGACCGGCCCGGGGTGATCCAGCTGGAGGGCCCGAAGACGCTGTGGGAGGTGATCTCGATGGCGGGCGGGCTGCGCAGCGAGGTGGGCGACACGATCCGGATCACGCGGCGGGTGGAGCAGGGCGAGCTGCCGCTGGCGAACGCGCGGCTGGACGAGACGGGGCAGTTTCTGATCGCCGACGTGGACGTGCGCTCGGTGATGGAGATGACCAATCCGGATCAAAACATCCTCGTGCGGCCGTACGACGTGATTTCGGTGTCGCGGGCCAACATTGTGTACGTGGTGGGGGACGTGCAGCGGGCCGGCGGGTTCGTGGCCAACGGGAAACTGACGCTGGTGCAGGCGCTGGCGCTGGCGGGCGGTTTCGCTCCGAACGCGAACGAGAAGGAGGCGCGGATTCTGCGGCGGCAGGAGGGCAGCGACAAGCGGCTGGAGATTGCGGTGAACCTGCGGAAGGTGCTCAAGGGCGAGCAGGAGGACATGACGCTGCGGCCCGACGATATTCTGTTCGTACCGCACAGCGGCTGGAAGGAGTTCGGCAAGCAGGCGCTGTCGACGACGCTGGGGATCATCAGCGGGCTGACGATATACCGGGTCGGGTTGGACCGATGAAGAGGCCGAAGGAGATTCCCGGCTCCGGGGCGGCGCCGCTCCAGAGGGAGGAGACGGCGCCGGCGCCGGCCGGCTCCGGCGCCGGGGCGTGGCCGGCGGGGCCGGGCTACGGCTATCCCCCTCCCTATACCTATCCTTATGAAGCGGCCGGTGAGGAGGGGGGCGGGAGCCTGCTCGAGTACTGGGAGATTCTGAAGCGGCGCAAAGGGCTGCTGATTCTGATCACGTTCGCCGGGGGGCTGCTGGCGGCGCTGCTGACGCTGCCGCAGACGCCGATCTACCAGGCGCGGACGACGCTGGAGATTCAGAGTCTGAACAGCGAGTTCATGAACCTGCGGCAGGTGAGTCCGGTGGACGAGGGTTCGGTGGCGCTGACGCGGGAGACGATCGACACGCAGATTCAGATTCTCAAGAGCGACACGCTGATCCAGCGGACGCTGGCCAAGCTGGGCTGGGTGGAGCGGCGGCTGGCGCCGAGCGCGGAGACGGACCGGCCGTCGGCGTGGAAGCGGGCTTTGAAGTTGCCGGAAGGGGACAAACGGGATCCGCGGCAGGCGCTGCTCGAGCAGGCCAAAGAGAGTCTCAAGGTGCGGGCGCAGGGGCAGACGCGGATCGTCGAGATTCTGGTGGATTCGCCGGATCCGAAGCTGGCGGCGGACTTCGCCAACACGCTGGCGAGCGAGTTCATCGACATGAACCTGGAGGCGCGGTGGCAGATGACGCAGCGCACGGGCGAGTGGCTGAGCCGGCAACTGGAGGAGATGCGGATCAAGCTGGAGCGGAGCGAGGACCGGCTGCAAGCCTACGCGCGGCAGGCGGGGCTGATGTTCACCGAGAAGCAGGGGAGCGTGGAGGAGGACCGGCTGCGGCAGCTTCAGGAGGAGCTGTCGAAGGCGCGGGCGGAGAGGATCGCGCGGCAATCGCGCTTCGAGCTGGCCAAGGCGAGCCCGCCGGAGACGCTGGCCGATGTGCTGAATGACGCCTCGCTGCGGGAGTACCAGACGAAGCTGACGGATCTGCGGCGGGAGGAGTCCGAGCTGAGTACGACCTACACGCCGGAGCACGCGAAAGTGAAGCGGGTGCGGGCGCAGCTGGAGACGATTGCGGCGGCGCTCAAGAGCGAGCGGGACGCGATTCTGCAACGGATCCGCAACGACTATGAGGAGGCGGTGCGGCGCGAGAAGCTGCTCGAGCTGGACTACGAGCGGCAGAGCCGGCTGGTGAGCGAGCAGAACGAGAAAGCGATCCAGTACAACATCCTGAAGCGCGAGGTGGACTCGAACCGGCAGCTTTACGATGCGATGCTGGAGCGTGTGCGGTCGGCGTCGGTGGCTTCGGCGCTGCGGGCTTCGAACGTGCGGGTGGTGGATGCGGCGCGGCCGCCGGAGTTTCCCTACAAGCCGCGCGTGGCGCTGAACACGCTGCTGGGGCTGCTGCTCGGCGGGTTTCTGGGCGTGGTGTGGGTGGTGATGCGGGAGAGGATGGACCGGACGCTGGCCGAGCCGGGCGATGCGCAGTTTTACCTGAACCTGGCCGAGCTGGGTGTGATTCCGGCGGCCGAGCGGCCGCGCAAGCTGCTGGCGGCGCCGGGGGCGGAGGCCGACGGGGCGGGGGTGGAGACGGCGGTAGCGGTGCAAAGGCACTCGCCGGTGGCGGAGGGCTTCCGGGCGGCGCTGACGTCGATTCTGTTTTCGGGGCAGAACGGCAACCGGCCGCGGGTGATCGTGCTGACGAGTCCGGGGCCGGGCGAAGGGAAGACGACGGTGGCGGCGAATCTGGGCGAGGCGCTGGCGGAGGTAAACAAGCGCGTGCTGCTGATCGATGGGGACTTGCGGCGGCCGCGGCTGCACGAGATCTTCGAGACGGACCGGGCGCGGGGGCTGAGCGATCTGCTGCGAGACGGGCGGCCGCTCAGCGAGGCGCTGGACGGGGTGGTGCGGGAGACGCGCGTGGCGAACCTGTTTCTGCTGCCGAGCGGGGGCGAGTCGCCGGCGGCGACGAATCTGCTGTATTCGGAGCGGATGGGGGCGCTGCTGGAGCTGATGGAGAAGGAGTTCGACACCGTGCTGATCGACACGCCGCCGGTGATGCAGATCCCGGACGCGCGGATCCTGGGCCGGCTGGCCGATGCGGTGATTTTGGTGCTGCGGGCGGGAAAGACGACGCGCGATGCGGCCCTGGCGGTGCGGGAGCGGCTGGCCGAGGACGGCACGCGGGTGCTGGGCGCCATTTTGAACGACTGGGATCCGCGGAGGGCGGGCGGGGGCCGGTACGGCTACCGGTATGGATACGGATACGGCTACGAGCATTACCGGTATGCACGTTATGAGGAGTGAAGGCCTGCCGCCGGGGCGAGATCAGTAGTGGGTATCGGTGACGGGATCGTAGCGGCGGCCTTCGGCGGCGCGGGCGCGGGCTTCGCGATGGCGGGCGGCCTGGTTGCGCCATTCGGCGAAGACGTCCTGCATGGTCATGTTGGTGAGCTTGACGAGGCCGCCTCGG
Source organism: Solibacteraceae bacterium (assembly GCA_037444135.1). Classification (GTDB taxonomy): domain Bacteria; phylum Acidobacteriota; class Terriglobia; order Bryobacterales; family Bryobacteraceae; genus CALKXJ01. Next base: position 963 of record JBBIMZ010000191.1, on the reverse strand, counting down.
GTGGAGAAAGAGCCGCCGGGGACGAGGAAGCTATGGGCGGAAGCGCCGGTTGGAGGCTCGCCGCTGAGGCGGGAGACGATTTCGTCGCCGCGAAAGATAATTCCCTGCGGGGTGACGCCGGTCCGGGGCTGGGGTTCTGGGCCGGGATCGGCGATGCGCCGCGGCGGATTGGGAAAGGGAGGCGGCGCGGGTTGGGGCGGGGGCACGATGCCGAGCTCTTTGGGCACGAGGTTACCTTCGAAGACGATGTTGGTTTTCGGGCATTTGAATTTAGGATATCGGTGCATGGAAACCCTCCAGTCAAGGAAAGTTTGGGGCTTCCCGGTGGGGGAAGGCCCCCTGGAAGAGAGGCTAGCACGGTTGGGGGCGGGGGGCGTGGCCGCGAGTGGTCCAACCGACTGATTTTGGTGAAGTTAGGAGGCTAGAGTTTGCTGGGACCGGCGCCGGAGCGAGGGCCGAAAGGGGAGCGGGAAAAAGGGGAGGCGAGGTCCGGCGGTCAGGCGTCCGGCGGGGCGAAAATTGGGTTCGAATTTGCGTTTTCGCCATGTTTTTGGCGGCGGCGGAGGGTGCGGAGCTCGTGGAGGGCGCGGAAGATGCGGCGGTGGAGGCGTTCCTCGTGGCGAGCGAGTTTTTCGAGGACGTTGGCGCCCACGGCGTCCTCCTGGTAGGCGGCGCCGAGGTAGAAGTTGCGGAGGAGCTCGGGGTCGGCGGCGATATCGGGGTCGGGCCGGCGGAGTTTGGCGGCGTGGCTGAAGTTGTAATCGAGGAGGCAGGCTAAGGTGCGGGAGGTGAGCTGCAGGCGCCTGAGGGAGTCGGAGATCACGTGGACGAAGTGTTGTTCGGCGAGGGTGCGGGGCTGGAACTCGGCGAGGAGGGAGTGGAGGAGGGACTGGTAGTGGCCGAGGTCTTCGCCGGGGAGGACGGGGGTGCGGGCGTAGAGGCCGTGGCGGAGGTTGTTGAGGG
>JBBIMZ010000190.1:607-7095 GCA_037444135.1 Solibacteraceae bacterium | reverse complement strand
CACGCAATAGCTGTGCGGCGCGCGCATCATCACGCCCTCGACCACCGCCTGGCCGCCGACCAGGGTCTCCTCGCCGCTCTCGAGAGCCGGCAACAGTTGGATTCGAGCGGCAAAGCGAAGGAAGTCGCGAATCGACACGCCGGAAAGCTCCTCTTTTTTTGAGTATAACTCAGCGCCCGGCGCCGGGCGCCGCCGTTGCGCCGCTCCCGGGCGTTGTGTGACATTGGTGGAAGACCGGTCGAAGCCGCTCGCGAGAGCGGCCCGCGCCGGGATGCGGCCGCGGACCACAGGAGATGAAGTCGAATCGCTGGGCCTTGCCGGGGCGCCTCAGGCGCCTCCCTCTTTGGTATCTCGTCGGGATCGCCGCTGTCGCGATTCTGACCTCCTGCGCCTCCGATCCGGAGGCGAAGAAAAAACAACTCCTCCAGACCGGCAACGCTTATTACGACAAGGGAAAATACAAAGAGGCCTCCCTGATCTACCGGCGCGCCCTTCAGTACGACAGGCGCTTCGCCGAAGCTTACTACCGGCTGGGGCTGGCCGAAGTGGCCACGGGCCGTTACGCCGAAGCGATGCAGGCTCTCCAGCGCGCCGCCGACCTGGAGCCGGGCAACGCCGAAGTCTACGAGCAGCTTTCCGATCTGTATCTGGCGTTCTACCAGTCCGAGCCAAAGCGGCTCGCGCAGTTCCTGGATGAAGTCGAAGCCCTGACCGAGCGCGCCGAAGCCCACCGGGTCGAGCCGCGCCGGACGCTCCGCGTCCGCGGCTTCATCGCAATCGGCCGGGAGCGTCTGGATCAAGCCATCGCGTTGTTTCGCGAGGCCCGGCGGTTGGATCCTTCCGAAAAACGCGTCGTGCTCGGGCTGGCCGGGGCGCTGAGCCGGCGCGGCAATCTCACCGAAGCCGCGCGCGTTCTCCAGGAGACGATCGCCGGCGATCCGGGCTTCGGCCCGGCCTACGACCTGCTCTACGAACTTTATTGGCGCCAGGGGCGGACGGCCGAGGCGGAGGCGGTGCTCCGGAACAAATGCGCCGGCGATCCCAAGAACCTGGCCGTGTGGCTGCAACTGGCCGCTCACTACCACCGGGCCGGGCAAGCGGCGGCCCGCGACCAAGTGCTCGACCGCCTGACGCAGGATCCCGCCGAGTTCCCCGGAGCGCTGCTGGCGGCCGGCGACTTTTGTCTGCGGACCGGGCAGGCGGCCCGAGCGGTGGACTTCTACCGGCGCGGAGCGGCGTCCGACAAGCGGTCCGAGGGCCTCTACGGCTTGCGCATCGCGCAGGCCTTCGCCTTCCAGGGCCGGCGCGCCGAGGCGCTCGACGCCGTCAACGGCGTCCTCGCCGCTGACTCGGCCAACGCCGAAGCCCGGCATCTGCGCGCGGCGCTCCTGGTCGAAGAGGGCAACGCCCAGGCGGTGAACGAAGCCGTTCAGGAGCTGGAATCGCTGCTCGCCAAACAGCGTAACAACCCGGTGCTCCACTATAACCTCGGCAAGGCCTATCTGGCCGCCGGCGACCTGGACAAGGCCGTGCCGCAGTTTCAGGAGGCCGCTCAAGTCCGCGAATATCTGGCGCCGCGTTACGAGCTGGGGCGGATTTGTCTGGTGAAGGACCAGCCGGAGCTCGCCGTGCAACTCGCCAGCGAGATCCTCGAGCTCCAGCCGGACTCGATCGCCGGCGCCATGCTCAAGGCCACCGCCCTGCTGCGGACCAAGAATGGCCGGCTGGCGCGGGGCCTGCTCGAGCAGATCCTGAAACGCCAGCCGGACAACCGGCAGGCGCAGTATCTGCTGGCGACGCTGAACGCGCAAGAGAAGAAATTCCGCGAGGCCGAGCCCGTTCTGCGCCGTCTCTCGGAGGCGGCGCCGGACGATCCACGCTATTGGTGGGCCCTGACTCAGCTCTACGTCGCCCAGGGCAGAACCGACCAGGCCCTCGAGACGCTGACCCGGCGGCTGGAGACCGATCCGCGCTCCCTCGACGTGCGCCTGGCGCGCGCGACCGTGGCCGCCAACGCCAGACGGTATGCGGCGGCCATCGACGATTTCACCGAGATCCTCAAGGACCATCCCAACGACGCGCGCGTCCACGAGCGCCTCGGAACCACCTACTACCTGACCGGGAACCTCCCGGCGGCCGAGCGCCACTATCGCAAAGCGCACGAGCTGAACCCCCGCAGCCTGAGCGCCACGCTGCGGCTGGCGCTGCTCGCCGGGGAGGTCGGCCGCAAGGAGGAGGCGAAGGTCCTGCTGCGGGAAGTGCTGAACATGGCCCCCGATCATCCCGTCGCGCTGAACAACCTGGCCGACTTGCTGGCCGAGTCGCCCGCGGACCTGGACGAGGCGCTGAACCTGGCCCAACAGGCCTACCGCAAGGCGCCCGACAACGCTAAAATCGCCGAAACGCTCGGGACCATCTATGTCAAGAAGAACTTGAGCGACGAGGCCATCCGCATCTTCGACCAGCTCGCCAGGCGCCATCCGGGCCAGCCGCGCCTCCAGTACCAGCTGGCCATGGCGCACTTGCAGAAGGGCGACAAAGAGCATGCCCGGGAGATTCTGGAGAAGGCGCTGCGGGCGCGTCCGGCAAAGGGGGAAGAAGAAAAGCTCCGCCAACTCCTGGCCCAGGCCCGCTAGGAGCCGAGCTGAGGGGGAAATAGCGCCTTGAACCAGTCTTGAACCAGAATTGCACCAGCCGGAAGACTGGCATGCGCCGCTTTGGAAGAAAATGAGAGCACGATCCGGGGTGAGTGGACCATCCAAATGGCGGGACGGCCGCCCGGTCGCGCTGCTGTTCGCCGCCACTATCGTGCTGCCGTCGCTGGCACTGGCGGTGCTCGCCTGGCGGGCGCTCGATGCCGACCGGCAGTTGGTCGAGCAGGTTTGGCGCGAGCGACTCCAGGATGCGGCCCGCCGCGCTCATGCGCACCTAGAGCGGAGGGCGATGGATGCGCGCAACTTCGCGGAGGTGCTGGCGCGAGGAGAGGACACGCCGGCGAAAGCCTTTGATGGCATGGTCAGCGTCATTCTCGCGCCGGAGCTCAAGTTCTTTCCCGCCTCCCGATTCGCGTGGATCCCCGATGGCCGCGCGTCCGCCGGCCCGCCCCTGCCGAAGGAATTGGAGCAGGCGGAGATCCGGGAACGACAGCGGGACGGCGCGCGGGAGGCGGCTTCGGTCTACGCCGCCCTGTTGGGGCGCACGCCGGTGGCGTGGCACGGGTGGATCTATCTGCGGCTCTCGCACATTCTGGCCCGGGCCGGCGAATCCGGCCGCGCGGCGGCGGCCCTGCATGAGGCCGCGCGGATTCCCGACTCTCCGGGTCCGGCGCCGACGGCTTTCGCAGCACGATTCGAACTTGCCTCCACCGCGCCCGAGGAGGCCGCGCGCCTGTACCACGACCTGAATGCGGGCGGCTGGCTGCTCAAAAAGTCCCCGTATTCCTTTTACGAGACGCGGCTGCGGGAATGGGCCGGCGCGCGCCTCGCTCCCGAAACGCTCGCAGCCGAGCAACGGCGGCAGGCGATGTCGCGGCTGCTCGAGCGGGTGAACAGCGGTGAATCAGGCTGGATGGCAGAGGGGCCGGTATCAGCATTGGTCGTCACCGCCTCCCACGCGCGCGCCGCGGCTGTCATCACACTCGAATCGCAGTGGCAGGCGTGGCTGGCCGAAGCTGCCCGGGACATGCCCCGCGAACTTGTGATTCGTTCCGGCGCCGCGCCGCCGCAAGACGCGCGCTTTGCCTCTGCGCTTAGCCTCGCGCCGGCCGGACTGCCCTGGTCGGTGTGGGCCGAACCACGCGATCCCGCGGCGCCCGGCCGGGACAACCAGGGACGGCACAAGTTGCTGCTGGCGATCCTCTTCCTGGTGGCGGGAGTGCTGGTCTTCGGCTCCTTCACTACCGTGCGGCTCGTGCGGCGGGAGCTCCGAATCGCGCGGCTCCAGTCCGATTTCACCGCCACGGTTTCCCATGAGTTTCGCTCGCCGCTCACGGGCATTCACCAGCTCGCCGAGATGCTGCTGGCTGGACGCGCGGCCGGCGACGAGGCCTCGCGCTGGTGAAACGGATCGCCGACGCCCACGGCGCGCGCGTCCGCGTGGAGAGCGCACCGGACGCGGGCAGCACATTCTTCCTCTCCTTGAAGGCCGCCTCATGAGCAACATCCTCGTTGTAGAAGACGAACCCACGATCGCGATCGCCCTCCAGGACGACCTGGAGGAGGAAGGCTACCGCGTGGAGGCCGTCAGCGACGGCGTGACCGCGCTGGAGAAGACGCGCGGCGGCTTCGATCTGGTGCTGCTCGACGTAATGCTCCCCGGCAAGGACGGGTTCACCGTGCTGCGAGAAATGCGCAAGTCGGGCAACCACACGCCGGTGATCCTGCTGACGGCGCGCGGGCAGGAACAGGACCGTGTGACCGGCCTCTCGCTGGGCGCCGACGACTACGTTACCAAGCCCTTCAGCCGTAAGGAGCTCCTGTTGCGCGTGCAGGCGGTGCTGCGACGCTCCGGTCCTGAACGCGCGAATCACTACTCGTTCGGCGAGATCGACGTGGATTGCGGGCGGGGCGAGGTCCGGCGCGGCGGCGAGCCGATCGAGATCACGGCGCTGGAGTTTCGCCTGCTGACCATGTTCTGCGAAAACCGGGGCAAGATCCTGAGCATCGAGAAGATCATTGAGCACATCTGGGGGCCGGATACGTTCCAGTCGGATCGCGTGGTCTACACCCACATCAATAATCTGCGTGGCAAGATCGAGCCCTTGCCGGCACAGCCGCGCTACATCGTCAGCATTCGAGGGCTCGGCTACCGCTTCGATGGATGAGGTTGAACCAATCTTGAACCACTCTTCGCACCGCGCTGAGGCTCTTGAACCGGGTTCGCGGCTACTCTGGCTGAGGAGGACGAGGAAAATGCGAACGAGATATGGATTGAATTTGGCTATGCTGCTCGCGCTAACCGCGCCTGCATGGCCCCAGGCGGCGCAGACGCCCGAGACGCAGATGGGCGCGGCGCTCCACCAAAAGCGCGTGACCGGAAACCTGCAAACCGCCATCGACGGCTTCCGCAAGGTGCTGGCGACGAAAGGCGTCTCGAAGTCGCTAGCGGCGCAGGCGCAATTCCACATCGGGGTGTGTTACGAGAAGCTGGGCAACAAGGAAGCGCGCAAAGCGTTTGAGAACGTCGTGCGGAATTACGGCGATCAGAAGGATTTGGTGGCGCAAGCGCGCGCACGCCTTGCCGCGATGGGAGGCCCAGTATCCAGCAGTCCGCACGCGAAACTCCTGTGGGACGACTCCAGGGGATATTTCCACACGATCTCGGCGGACGGGCGTTACGTGGCTTTCCCGGATTACGTTACCATACCAGCGAGGTGATGCTTAAAGATCTGCTCTCCGGCGCTGAACGGCGGGTTACGAACAAGGGGCGAAACGGGAAAGCTGAGGGTGTCACGGAGACCGCGTCGATCTCGCCGGATGGCAAAAGGGTTGGCTTCATCTGGGATGCGTGGGACGCGGAGGCGGTCAAAGAGAAAGCGTGGTTTCAGCTACGAGTTATCGAAGTTGACGGCACAAGTGAACGCCTTCTGTGGAAGGGGACGTCCGCGAGTGTCTTGGGGTGGTCATCGGACGGGAAGTGGATTGCGGCGTCGGTAATGACCGGGCCGGAACGAGACGCGCCTTGGCAATTGATCTTGTTCTCGCCGGATAGCGGTGAGAAAAGGGTTTTGCGGACCAAGGGTCAGCGGCAGAAAGAACATGCCTACTTCTCGCCCGATGGCAAGTGGTTGGCTTACGAGGAGGGCAATTTTCCTGTCGCCGGCGCGCTAGTCTCAACGACCCGAAGTTCCGACGGCGGGATACCCTCTGTGTACCTGTTGCCAACCGACGGTTCGGTCGCGGCGGAAAAGGAGATTGCGCGGGATGCGTTAATGATGGGGTGGTCTCCTGACGGAAACAGCGTGCTTTTCTCCAGAGACCGTGGCAACGAATCCTCTCTCTTCCTGGTCCCCGTGTCCGGCGGCGCGGCCTCGAGCAACATGCAGCCTCTGCACACGGCGTCGAATGTTGGATCGGCGTTGGGCGTCACCCCGGACGGGCGGATGTTCTACCGATTGAAAAACGAGCGTGTGGACGGGTGGCTTGCGGGGCTCGACTTGCAGTCCGGCCAATTGAGTCAGGCTCCAGCACAATTCGCTGCGGACAAGATGCTGGTGCGGATGAATGACAACGGCGTAAAGTTTTCGCCGGATGGCAAACAGGTCTTGTGGGTGACGCCTCCGAACAGCGTGCTAATCCGTAGCGTAACCGGCGACCGCCAGATTGCTGTATCGCCAAAGATGATGGAAATTGGGCGTGTGGAATGGTCGCATGACGGCAGCGCGCTGCTGATTGCCGGCGCCGGGGCAGACGGACGGAATGGCCTCTATCGCGTTGAACCCGCGAGCGGAGCGGCCACGCTACTCACCGACAAACTGGGGTTCGACCCTC
>JBBIMZ010000190.1:0-597 GCA_037444135.1 Solibacteraceae bacterium | reverse complement strand
AGATTGCCTTCGTCCCGTCGCGAGATGGCCAGACCATTTATTACAGGACTTCGGCGGGAAAGCTCGCGGCCTACACCGTTTCTTCCGGCACAGAGCGGATCATCTTCGACGACTTCGAACGCGTGCCCAACATCAGCCTGTCCCACGACGGCAAGACGATGGCGATCCGTTCGGGCGGCAACCTGGGTGTGCTCGATCTCGCCGGCGGGCAGTACAAGCGCCTGTACACCCGCAACTTTGCCACCGACAATCATGTCATGTGGGGCCTGGACTGGAGCGCCGATGACCGCAATGTTGTGGTGGTCGCCCGTCATTACGACACGGGAAAGAGCCAGAGCCACCTATGGGTTTTCCCCGTCACAGGCGCGCCTCCGGTCCGGCAACCCATGGACGGCGATTTCCGCGGGATCAGCATCAGCCCCGATGGCAAACTCGCTGCGACGGTTCGAGTCGATAACCATGATCAGGTTTGGTCGTTGGAGAACTTCCTGCCGGCGAAGAAATAGGTTGCCAGGTACCAGCTAACTACGACTGCCCCACCTCTAGTGTCCTGTCTCTAAAATGTGTTTATACTTCCGCACCTTCCTGATGATCTTG
>JBBIMZ010000189.1:0-7106 GCA_037444135.1 Solibacteraceae bacterium | reverse complement strand
AAACAGCACCAGGAGCAGACCGGTTCGCATCGCACCCTCCTTGAGACGCTGATGGCAAGGATTATACAGCAGATTGTGCGCCGGCTGACGGCCGGCCGTTCACTTGCCGTAAATCGCCCGGCCGACGCGGCGCATCCAGGCCAATTCCTCCTCCGACATTGGACCTTTGTCGAGCGCCTCCAGGGTGTGGTTCATCTGGTCAGCGCCGGCCGGCCCGGTCAGGCAGACATCGACCGCCGGGTTACTCAGCACGAAGCGATAGCAGTCCGAGGCCGTGGGGACGCGCTCGCCCTTCGGGATTTTTCGGTGTCCGAGGAGCCGGCCCCAGCAGGTGGCGGTGAATGAGACGATGCCGGGCCGGTTCGCGGCCGGGAGGTGCGGAAAGACGTCGCGTTCGGCCCCGGTGTGAACGGCGTTGTAACGCAGGTGAAATACGTCGAAATCCGGGCTGGAGGCCAGTTCGGGAACCAGCAGGCGCCGGTGCGTCGACAGCGCCAGATGGCGCACCAGCCCGCGCTCGCTTACCTTCCGGGCGGCTTCGAGGATCCGGGGCGGGACCGGACGGTTCCACAAGCCGAGCAGCAGGATGTCGGCGTAATCGAGGCGCAGTCGGCGCAAGGCGTGCTCGAGGCTCCAGGCGAGCAGGCTCGCCACGCGCGAGTAGGACTGCACTACGATGACCAGTTCTTCCCGGTGCGCCGCCAGGTTTCGGATCGCCCGGGCGAAGGCCTCCGTGCGCCGGCTGCCCCAGAACAGGTAATTCACGCCGCGCTCGGCGGCGCGCTCGACCGCCTCGGCGGGCACGCCGTAGCCGGAGGCGACTCCGAGGCGGCAGACCGTCCGGCCGGTGCGGCCGAGGGTGGTCCGCACGAAGGATGGCGGCGGAGCGTGCATCGTCACCGGCCTCGCTGCCGCCAGATCTCGACGGCCACCGGCGGGCGCCCGGCGGGCGGGCGGCCGAGCCAGGCAGTCCCGGTGACTATGTCGGGGCGGCCGTCGCCGTCGATGTCCCCGAGATCCAGTGTCGGCCGGTCGCAGTGGTCATCAGCGAGCCGGTGGGGCAGGAACACGCCCGGGGACTTCTGCTCGTACCAGGCCAGCCCGGGCAAGTCGAACCGGCGCCGTTCGGCTTCCTCGAGTTCGGGCAGCCACGTCGACGCCACGACGTCCGTGTCCCCGTCGCCGTCGAGGTCGGCGGCTTGAGCCCGCATCACGCCGTAGTGGCGCGCGATCAGATGGTGAACCCAAGGGAAGGCGCCCCGGTTCTCCAGCCAGGCGATGCCCTGGTAGGGTTTGATGCGGATCAAGTCGTCCATCGTGTCGCCGTTGGTGACCAGCGCATCGAGGTCCCCGTCACCGTCCATATCGACCATCTCCAGGCCCGAACACCCCCAGTGCGGATGGGGGGCGGTAAAGATCTCGCGCCGCTCGAAAGGGCTCTTGCCGCGGTTGATGAAGGCCACCACGGCTTCGCTTTGCTGGGAGATGAGGGCGACGAAATCCGGACGGCCATCCTTGTTCAGATCGACCACGGGCACGTGAATCGAGCCGACGCGGTCATCGAGCGTGCGCGGGGTGAACGTGGGGATGCCGCCGCCTTGCTCGGCACGGTTCTCGAGCAGCAGCACGCGTCCCACCGTGATCCAGCCGAATTCGGCCACGACTACGTCGAGATCGCCGTCGCCGTCGAAGTCCGCCGCCTCGGCATCGGCGACGCGGCCGAGATTGCCGGCAATCCGGATGGCTTCGAAGCGCCGTCCGTCGAGTTGCCGGAGCCAGGTCACGCCGCCCAGTTTCTTGTCCGACGGCATGACCTGGCCGAGCTCGGCGACCAGCAAGTCCATCCGCCGGTCCCTGTCCAGGTCGACCGCCGCGGCGTGGTCGGGTGCGGCCACCCGAGCGATCGGCTGGAGCTGCATCTTCGGATCGTTGGGGTCGGTCCAGGCGACCCAGCCGGACAGCATGTCGCAGGCGACCAGTTCCAGGCCCGGACGTTCGGGAAACAAGTCCACCAGACGCACGTTGCCCGTCCCCGGCAGTTTCTCGCCGGGAGGCACGCCGGGAAGAGCTCGGCGCTCCAGCGCGAGCTGCGCCCCGCCGGCCTCCGGGCCCCAGGGCGGCGTCTCGAGCTCCTCGGGCGCCAGAGCCTCGAAGTATCCGGCCACTTCTTCGGGCCGCAGCGTCAGGATCGGACGGTTAAACTTCGCCCGTAGGCCCACATTGGCCAAGCTGAACATCTTCTCGATCTTGCCTGCCCAAGCCCGCTTGGGCAGGATGGAGGGCGGCGGCCAACGGTGGCACTGCGTGCAGGCCTCGCGGATTGCTGCTTCTCGCTGGACGACGGCGGCAGGGCCCGAGGCCGGCGCCTTTGCGGAGAGGCGCGGCGAGCTTCCGGCGGCCGCCCTCGGCCCCAGGGCCGCTTCCGCCTTCTGCGGATCGAGGGCATAGATCTGGTCGTAGAGCCTCTCGAGGCGGTTTTGGTAGGCGCTCGCCAGCGCTGCCAGCGCTTCGGCATTCGCCGGCTGCGCCGCTAGCACAGCCTCCCACCGTTCGATCTCCTTCGGCTCGGATGCGGCCTGGGGCAGGGAGCCTGAGCGCTCGCCGGCGACCCGCTCCAGCTGCCGCGCCTTGGCCGCGTCCAGCCGGTAGAGCTGATCGTTCAAGCTGCCCACCAGTCCTTCGTAGGCGCGGGCCAGATACAGCAGGACGCTGAGGTCTTTCGGCGCGGCGTTCCGTGCCGCTTCGAGTTGCGCCACCGCCTTGCGGTAGTCGCCGGCTTCGAGATACGCCAGTCCCAGCCAGCCGCCCAGGCGCGCATTGCCGGGCGCCTCCTTTTGAGCTTTCTCCAAGTGCGGGACGGCGGCGTCGGCCCGGCCCGTCATCAGCAAGGCGTAGCCGAGATAGCCGTCGACGCCGGCCAGGTTCGGCTTGAGTTCGAGCGCCTTGCGGAAGGCCTCGACGGCGGCGGCCATCTGCCCCTGGCTCTGGCGCACCACGCCGAGATTCGCCCAGACTTCGGCGACGTTCGGCGCCAGGCGCAAGGCCGCTTCGAATTCCCGGGCGGCATCCTGCCAGCGCTGCTCCTTGCGCGCCTGGAGGCCTGCGCGCATGTGCTCGAGGAACTTCGGGTCGGCCGTGCGGATCTGGGCGGCCAGGAGAGCCAGTCCTGCGCAGATCACCGCCGCCGCCCGGAGGAATCTGGAGGAATCGAGACGCACTACCCGTTAGTATGCGCCATCGGCGCACTCACGCCGCCCGCCGTCGCCGCAGCTGCCCGACAACCGCGGTCTCCGTCAGAGAATGAGCTGGAGCCCGAGCTGGAACACGCGGCCGTCGTTGAGCGTGTTGGTGATCCGGCCGAAGGACGGCGAGGTCAGGTTCCGCTGCGGCTCGTCGAACTGGGGCGTGTTGGTGAGGTTGTAGACCTCGCCACGCACCAACAGGGCCCACTCCCGGGTTCCGGGAAACTGCCACCTCTTGGTAATCGAAGCATTCCAGTTGTGGATCGGCGCCTTGCGGAACGTCCCCCGCCCGATCGAGCCGCGCGGCTGACCCGGCACGATGAACGAGAAGCGGTCGCGCCGCAAGATTAGCGGCGCCGTGTCGGGATGGCCGATCGTCATGCCGAGGATCGACGGGTCGACGATGTTGGGCCGGTCGCTCGGGCCGCCGTCGACGTTGCCGTAGCCGGGCGCGTCGGAGCCGACGTAAAGCGTAAACGGCGTGCCCGATTTCATCAGGATGGCTCCGGCTAGCTGCCAGTTGCTCAGCCAGGAGCCGAAGCGCCCGTTGGCGCGCGGCAGCTCGTAGGCATAGTCGAGCTGAAACGCGTGCGGGGAATCGAAGTTGCTCAGACCCCGTTTGTCATTGAAATTGTCCCACTGCCACTGGCTGCGTCCCCGCGTCAGGTCGCGGTTGGCGGCCGTGCCGGTGTAGTCGGAGCCTTCGTCGATGGCCTTGCTGAAGGTGTAACTGAGATTCACGAACAGCCTGGTCAGAGGGCTGGTTTGCAGACTGAGCTGGCCGGCGTTGAAATAGCCGAGCCCTCCGTTGACCACGTGGACGACCTCGTAGTAGCGGGGATCGGGACGCCGTTCGTCCACCGTATCGAGCGTCAGCGGGATGCCCGGAACCGGATCGGCGCGGTTCATGATGAACGGCGTGAGCAGCTTCACGCTCCGGCTGCCGAGATAGGCCAAACGGAGCTGCGTCTGGCGGCCGAATCTTCTCTCGAGGCTGGCCGTGTACTGGTGCGCATACGGGGAGACCAAATCCGGCGCCAGGAACGTCGGCACGGCGCGGCCTCCCGGACTGTCCAGGTCGATGCCGTGCAGGGGATCCAGAAAATCCGGGTTCTGGACTTGCACATAGCGGACCAGCGGGAGATTGTTGCGAATCTGCTGGTAAGTGACGGGCGGAATCTCGCCGAAGGACACGGCATAGGAGGCGCGCGCCACCCAGCCCTGTCCGACCTCCCAGGAGAGGCCGAACCGGGGACCGAAGTTATTGCAGTCGCACGGATAGGGGATCTGGTCGAGCCGGTTCACCTCCGTGGGCCGGCTCAGCAGCGAATAGCGGAGTCCCAAGTACAGTTGCAACTTGGGGTGGACTTGCCAGCGATCGGCCAGGAAAGAGGCGCCGGACCAGTTGCGAAAACCGCGGGGCAGATAGCCGACGGTGGTCGCATAAAACGACGGCGTGCCGTAAAGAAAGTTCTCGATGGCCGTACGCCCAAAGTTGTTTCCGAAATAGTAATAGCCGCGCAAGTCCCGGCCTTCGGTGCTGTTGAGCTGGACGCGCGTCGCCTCGGCGCCGAAGCTCAGCGTATGGCGCCCCCCGCCGAGCCGCCGGCTGGCCAGGGCCCCGCCTCGGAACGTGTTCAGCGCCCGGTCGACCGGAAATTCGCTGTCCGGGCCGAGTTCCTGGATATGATAGCCGAAGCGCGCCCGGGGACCCACTGCGTTCGGCTCGGCAAAGAGAACCGCGCGCGTGCGGTCGAAGCTGAAGCGGAGCTTGACGTCCGTCGCCGCGCCCGGCGCCAGCGCATAGGCGATCTGCGCCCGCTGCGTATGGATGTCGGTGTCCGGATTCATGCCGGCGACAAACTGGAACGCATCTTCGCTCATCCGGTTCAACCGGTACAGCAGCGTCAATTTGCGGTTGGACCTCAGATCGCGATCCAGCCGCAGCGTGCCGCCGATCTGATCGACGTTTTGCGGCGCGTTGGTGTTCAGCGCCCGAATGTCGAAGTCCGGACGGTTGGGCAGCTCGTCGGGAAAGGCGCGGAGGAATCGCGCCACCTCCGCCCGCACCTTCGGATCCGTCGCTTTGGGAGTGCGTTCGGAAGCCAGGGGAACGAGCACATTGCCGTTGACCATGCCGCGGATCTTGCGCTGCGACGCATCGCCGCTTAAATACGTGCCCTCTCCCAGGGCGGCGCTGAAGCGCCCGCCGTAGTGGTTCCGATGCGAGGGTTTGACGTCGCCGACCTGAAAGAAGGTGCGGGCGTTGAAGACGCTGTTCTGGTGCCACTCGAACAGCTCCCCATGCCAGGAGGGCCGCCGCTCGACCGTGCCGGGAGCGAGCGGCGCGCTCGGCGCTTGCCCGAACTCCGAGCCGAAATAAGACCGCTCGGCGGCGGGTTCGGCCACCAGCGTGACGGAGCCGCCCAGGCGGATGTTGGCTTCTTTGATAGCGTTGTTGTCGATCTGATAGACCGGGACGTTCTCATTGCGCATCGCCGCCGCACCCAAGCGCGTGCGGGCCGGCCGCGGCTGGGCGACGGCGGCATTGGCGGCGCTCTCGGCCCTTTTCTCTTCCGGCGGAGGCGCCGCAGTCAGCGTGCAGGCAACAAGAATCGACAGATAAGAACGCAAGGCAACCAAATCCAATTGTATGCTATGCCGGCAATTCATCCGGCGGCGCCAGAGGAAACCGCGCCAGCTTGGTGTAACGGGAGCCGGCCGGGCTGAGTTCGCTGCGGTAGAGATAGAAACAATCGGCGAGAAAGGAACCGAAATCCGGCGGCGCCGCGGCTTCAATCGCGCGGTGCAGCGCCGCCAGGGGCGTGCCGGGCGGGATTCTCGCCAGCGTCAGGTGCGGGGCAAAGGGCCGCTTTTCTTCCTCGACGCCCAGGCGGCTGGTCAGGCGATCGATGGCGCGGGCGAGTTCAGCAAGCCGCTCGTCGCTGTGAATCCCTGCCCAGAATACGCGGGGCGCGCGGGCGTTGGGAAACCAACCCAACCCCCGGACGGCGATAGAAATCGAACCGGTCCGGGGCGCCAGCCCGAGCGCCGTGATCAGCTCCTCGAGGCGCGCTTCGGGCCACTCGCCGATGAACTTCGTCGTCACGTGGAGATTCTCAGCGGCGCTCCAGCGCAGGCGCGCCGTGGGTTTGAGCCGTTCGAGAAAGCGTGCCAGGCTGGCCCGGACGTCCTCGGCCAAGTCGATGCCCGTAAACAGCCGCATGCGGATAGTACCCTATTGTCGATGAACGCCCCGCGCCGTTCAACCCGCTGGGAAGACCGCGTTCCATTGGGCGAGCTCCTGGCGGCCAGCCGGATCCTGCCGCGGCGGTTCTATGCGCGGCCCACGGTCGAAGTGGCGCGCGAGTTGCTCGGCAAGATCCTCGTGCACGGCCCGACGGCGGGAAGGATCGTTGAGACCGAAGCCTACCTCGGCCGGGAGGACCGGGCCGCGCACGCCTCGCGGGGACTGACGGCCCGCACGCGCGTGCTGTTCGGTCCTCCCGGCCACGCCTATGTCTACTTCATCTACGGCATGTACGAATGTTTGAACCTGGTGGCTGAACCGGAGGGTGTTCCCGGCTGCGTCCTGATCCGGGCCCTGGAACCGCTGGCGGGTATCGAAAGGATGCGGCGCCGCCGCCCGGCGGCACGGCGCCCCGAAGAGCTGGCGTCCGGGCCCGGCAAATTGACGCTCGCCATGGGCATCACACGGAAACTCTACGGCGCCGACGTCACGCGGGGACCGCTGACAGTCCGGCGCCTGCTCGAAGAGCCCGCCTTCGAAGTCGCGGTGACGCCGCGGGTCGGCCTCCGCCACTGCTCGGACTGGCCCCTGCGCGTCTTCATCGCCGGCACTCG
>JBBIMZ010000188.1:0-7110 GCA_037444135.1 Solibacteraceae bacterium | reverse complement strand
CTTGTAGAACTGCTTGACCTCGGCGGGCATCGTCAGGTTCTGCAATTCCGGGATCGGGGCATCCAGATCGAGAGCGCGCGTCTCGCGGTTCTGGACGTCGTGGAAGGGCGACTCCCACTCGTAGCGCAGCCCGAGATTCAGCGTCAGATCGCGCGTCACCTTCCAGTCGTCGTTGATGTACAAGCCGTAGAACCGCCGCTGGACTTGCGGCTTGATATTGACCGGGAAGCCGGTGGCTCCGCTGTCCCAGTTGTTGCCGTTGTTGCCCCAAGAAGCGGCCTCGGTCGGCGCGATCGCCCCGAGCAGGAACGTGGCGTAGGCATCGCCTGACAGCAGCAGATTGGGATTGACGTAAGTCTCCGCCGTCGGCTGCGGGTCGAAACCGAACCCGGGATTCACCAGCAGCAGCAGGCTGTCGGTCGTATTCCGGCGGATGTCGACCCCGGTCTTCCAGTAATGGGAGCCTCGCTGCTGCGCCAGCTTAGTCGAAAACTCCCAAGCGTGCGGCGTCTCGTGCCAGTAGCCGCCCCCCGGACCCATGTGCGTGCACGGCCAGGCGTTCGGGTTGCAAACGCTCATGCGGGGGATCAACTTCGGAATCGCCGGATCGGCGAAGACGACCTTGTAAAAGTCCTTGTTCGGGAAGACGCCCTCCCAGGACCACTCCTGCGGAAACTCCGTCGCGAAATGGGAAGTGTCTCGGAAGTTATGGTAGCCGCCGTGGATATTGAGAAGCGAAGACGGGCTCAGCGTGTAAGTGGCGTCGCCGGCGTAGGAGGTCATGTTGTAGTCTGCGCCGCGGTCGGACATGTAAATCGGCGATCCCGTCGGATTGCCCACCACCTGGACCGGCGTGCGCGTCAGGCTCACCCGGCCGTAAACGCGCAGCTTGTCGTTGACGATGTAGTCGGCCCGGTCGGAAAAGTTCTTGTAAGGATACTTGATCGGCGTCGAAACCACGTAGTTGTTGGTGTGCAAAGCGTCGATGCCCGGGCGGTTCGGCTTCCACAGTTGCGAGATATAGCGCGCCGCCACCGGGGCGATCCGCGAAGAGGGAATGATGTTCCCAGGGAACGGCGTGCGGCTCACCTCGCCGTCCGGCGACGTCCGCGTGCTCCAGGGATCGAAGATCGGCCGCAGCGTCCCCTCGTCGGTCAGCGTCTGCGAAAAGTTCCCCGTCCGCTCCAGATCCGTCGGAACCGTGTTGTAGAGGGCGCCCGGCTCGACTTTGTTCCAGGCCTCGAATCCGGCGAAGTTGAACAGCTTGTTCTTGATCACCGGCCCGCCGAGTGTGCCGCCGAACATGTTGTTGCGCGTTTGATTCTCAGTCCGGTAGACGCGGTTTTCGAGCGCGTTCCAGTACGGCCGCGCCCCCTGATAGAAGGCCGTGCCGTGAAAATCGTTCGTGCCCGACTTCATCACCAGGCTGATGGCCGAGCCCGAGCTGTGGCCGTATTCGGCGTCGACGGCGTTCTGGAGCACGTTGACCTCCTGGACCATGTCCGGCGACGGCACATAGCCCGTCTTGACGCTGATGCCGGACGGGCTGCCGTCCACCTGGAGGTCGTTGGTGAACTGGCTGCTGCCGCCGATCCGCATGTTGTTCGAAGCCCACGTGTCATACGGGTTGTCCTCGCCCCAGGACGTGCTCTCCACCGAGGGATCGAGTTGCGCCAGCAGGAAGGGGTTGCGGTACAGCTGCGGCAGGGTTTGCGTCAGGCGCTGATCGACCGTCGTCTCGAGCTTGGCCGTGTTCAACTGCAGCGCCACCGCTTCGGCCACCACCGAGATCGTCTCGCGGACCTCGCCCGGCCGGAGTGTGGCGTCTAGCGTCAAGTCGGCGCGCGAGGGCACATTGATGTTCTCCAGCACGAACTTCGTGAAGCCCGGCTGCTCCACCGTCAGATTGTAGTTTCCCGGTTCGACCAGATCGAACAGGTAGCGCCCTTCCTCGTTGGTTTGCCGGACCACCTCGACGCCCGTCCGGTTGTTGATCAGCGTCACCTTGGCGCCGGGAATGGCGGCGCTGGACGAATCCATGACCGTTCCCTGGATTCGGCCGCGGTATTCCTGGCCGGGCGCGGCGCCAGGGAAGACCGCCGCCAGCCAGGCCAGCAAAAGAAGGGAAACAAGATTGCGAATTCTCATTAGACGAACACCTCTTCTCCCATCGGATACAACCGCGCCGGCCCGCGGGCCGGCTTTCAGCGATTATACACCTGAGCCGTCCGGACCGGCTCGGCCGCTACCAGAGCAACTTCAAGGACAGCTGGATGTCGCGCGGATCGCGCGTGGTCGAGCTGATGCGGCCGAACTGCGCCGTTCCGATCGCCGAACCCGGAAAGCCGAATTCGGGATGGTTGAAGAGGTTGAAGAACTCGGCCCGGAACTGGAGCCGGCGGGCCTCGTCGATGGAAAAGGTCTTGAAGACCGAGAAGTCCCAGTTGTTGATCCCCGGCCCGATGACGATGTTGCGCCCGGCGGTGCCCCAGCGGAACGCGGCGGCGGGGGCGAAGGCGCCGGTATTGAAGAAACGGTCGATCGAGCGGCTCTCGACCTGGTTGGGATCCCCGATGCGATCCGGCCGCGCCGCGCCGTCGCCGACGTTGGGCGCATCGCCCGGCTGCGTCACCGTGAACGGCGAGCCGCTGCGGGCCGTGTAGATCCCGTTGATCTGCCAGCCGCCGAGGACGGCGTCGACCGCGCGGGGCGCCTGATGCAGGAACTTGCGGCCCCGGCCGAAGGGCAGTTCGTAGAGCCAGCTCAGCGTGAAGCGCTGGCTGAAGTGCTGGGTACAGAGGCCGCGCTGCTGGGAAAAGTCCCGGCCGTTCTGGATCGAAGTGCCCTCGCCGACGAAGGTGGAATCGGAGTTGGAGATGCACTTGGAGAACGTATAGCCGCCCATGAACAGCAACCCGTCCGAGTAGCGCTTCTCCACCTGGACCTGCAAGCCGTGATAATTTGAATCCGCGCGCGACTCCAGCCCGTTGATCTGGCCCAGATTGTTGAACGGCCGGCGCGGCTGCACCGGCCCCGGGCCCGGATCCGGCTGGTTGGGCAACGGCGCCATCGGCAGGCGCAGGCCGCGGTTGCCGACGTAGGCCACCTGCAAGACGGTCTGGAAGCCGAGCGACTGCTGGATGTTGAAGTTCCACTGGTGCACTTGCCCCTCGCGCCAGCGCGTGTCGACCGAGAAGATCAGCAAAGGCTGCGGCGGCGCCAGCGCCAGCGGCCGCGCCAGGTCATAGCGCTGCCAGAAGAACGGGCTGGCCGGGTTGGTGTCCAGGTTGAAGTTGGTTTGCCGGATGAAAGGAATGTTGATGGCCAGGTCCACCCACGTGTTGGCCAGCTCGCGCTGGTAGAAGATCCCGTAAGCGCTGCGGAAGACGGTCTTGCCGCCCAGCCGCGCCGGCGCCCAGGCCAAGCCGATGCGGGGAGCGAAGTTGTTGAAGTCGTCGTAGGCGAGCGCCGACGGATAGCCCTCGGGGTCGCGGGCCGTGATCAGGCGGGCCGTGCCGCGCTCGAAGATCACCGTCGAGATCGAGTTGTCTTTCGACAGCGGCCGGCCGGCCCACTCGTAGCGCAGGCCGAGATTGAGCGTCAGCTCGGGCGTCACGCGCCAGTCGTCCTGGAACCAGCCCTCGGCCACCGTGTTGCGGAAATGCGGGGAAAATATGTCGATGCTCGCCTGCGTGGTCCGGGGATAGCCGAGCAGATAGTCGCCGAACGGCTGCCCGGTGAGAAAGCCGTTGAACGAGAAAATCCCGCGCGGCCAGATCGCCTCGGGAAAGTTGTCCCGGTGGCGCCGGGCGAGCCCGCCGAACTTGAGGTTGTGCGCCCCCAGCGTCACGTAGACGCTGTCCTGCCACTGATACGCCTCGTTGCGCCAGCCGCGCGGTCCGGAGACGGATTGGCCGCCGTGCTCGCCGAACTGGGCAAAGCCGGTGACGCTCATCTGCGGAATTCCCCAGCAGGAGGGGATCTCGCACAGCCCTTCCATGCCCAGCTCGCGAACGACGTTGGTCACGCCGGCGCGGGCCTGGTACTCGTTCTGGCTGAAACGCGTGAAGCCGACGCGGAACTCGTTGACGCTCCGCGGACCGACCAAATGCGTCCAGGCGATAAGCGCGTTCTGGCCGCGCAGTTGCTGCGAGGCGCCGTCGGTGGGGAACAGCTTCGGATAGCGGAAGTCGGTGTCCTCGAAAATGTAGTGCCCGAACACCGAGTCGGAATCCGAGATCCGGTGGTCGATCCGCCAGTTGAACTGCTCGACGTCGATCTTCTGCGGGTCGGTCGAGATCCAGTTGAAGACTCCTTCGCGGTTCGGCAGGGGAACATAGCGCTCGAGGATCGTCGTCGTGATCCGGTTCATGCGGCCGGCGGGAATGCGGTTTGCGGGAAACGGCTGATTGGTGAGCGGATCGCGGACCACGCCGGCTGTGGAGAAGTCGCCCGCGCGTAACGCGGCGGTCGGTACCGTGGTCAGCTGTGTAATCCCCTTGCGCACGCGCGTGCCTTCGTAGGCGCCGAACAGGAATGTCCGGTTCCTCGGGTTGTAGCCCGGCAGGTAGAACGGCCCGCCTCCGGCCACGCCGAACTGGTTTCTCCGAAACGCGGGCTTGGCCGTGCCCGTCCGGTTGTTGAAGAAATTGTTGGCGTCCAGCTTGTCGTTGCGGAGGAACTCCCAGGCGCTCCCGTGAAACTCGTTCGTGCCCGATTTCATCACCACGTTGATCTGTCCGCCCGCTTCCGTGCCGAACTCGGCCGAATAGTTGGTCGATTGCACGCGAAACTCCTGGAGCGCGTCGATGATCGGCTCGACCGAGTTGGTGCCGTGCTGGACCTCCTTGGCCATGAAGCCGTTGATCAGGAACTGATTGGCGGTCTGCCGCTGGCCGTTGACGCTGAAGGCGATGCCGCCGGCGCGCTCGACGTAATGGCCCGCCACGGTCCCGCCGGCGCGCTCGGTCGATCCGGCCATCAGAATCATCAACTGCGTAAAGTTGCGCCCGTTGAGCGGCAGGTCGGAGATCGCTTTGCTTTCGACGACCGCCCCGATTTGCGAATCCGACGTCTGTAGTTGCGGCGGCGCCGCCGTCACTTCGACCGTTTCCGCCAGCGTGCCGAGCTCGAGCGTGAGGTCGAGTTGCACCCGCTGGGCCACCTCCACCTTGACGTTCGGCACAACCGTCTTCTTGAAACCCTGAGCCTCGGCCGTTAGCGTGTACGTGCCGGGCGCGACGCTGGCGAACGAATACAGGCCCTCGGCGCTCGAGACCGTCTTGCGCGACAGGCCCGTTCCGGCTTGCTCGATGGCGACCTGCACGCCGGGAACCGCCGCCGTCTGCGGATCGACGATCCGCCCGTGAATCGCCCCGGCCTCCTGCGCCAGGGCGGCCGCCGCCACCGCCAGCATGCCGCCGGAGGCAATGTGCAGCGCGAAACTACGCCCCATGGCTCCCTCCCTTCCCAGTCTTGCTTCCCCTTTTCTATAGCTCCGCCCAACGGGTATGTCAAGCGGGCAGGACTACGCTCGCCGCTTTGGGCGACTGAGCATCATCGGTAACTGGGCGCTCCCCCCGCTCGATCGAAAGGGGCCTTCAACGCGCCGAATAGATGAGCCGGCCTTCCCGGATCATGTAGCGGATCTTCGAGAACGCCGTCACATGCCGGGCCGGGTCCGCTTTGAGGACGGTCACGTCTGCATCCATCCCGGCCTCGAGGCGGCCTTTGCGTCCGGCGAAGCCGAATCTGCGGGCAGGATTCTCCGAGATGGACGGGCCGTGCGACTCCGGATAGATCGTGGCGCCGGTGAGCGCCAGCTCGGCGGATTCAACAGCCCGAGCGCTCGCGACGAGTAAGGCGAAAATGGCGCCGGCCGGGCGCATGCCGCGCCGCTCTCACGCCCCGCCGCACCGGTCGGCGTCCATGAAGTAGTAGCTGATCATGTGGCAGACGATCATGTGGGCGTCTTCGATCCGCCCCATGTGCGACACGGGCACCTGAAGGTTCAGTTGGGCGATGGCTCCGAGGCGCCCGCCGTCGCGGCCCGTCAGCGCCAGCGTGCGGCAGCCGATCGAGTTGCCGTATTCGACCGCGAGGACCACATTCGGTGAGTTCCCGGACCCGCTGATGGCCAGCACCAGATCGCCCGGCCGGGCGAAGTTCTTGAGCTGCTCGGCGAAGACCGCCTCGTAGCCGACGTCGTTCGCGTACGCGGTGACGGTCGGGATCGAATCGGTCAGCGCCTGAATGCGGAAGCGGGCCGTGCGGCCGTAGCTGGCGCCCTTGACCATGTCGCACACAAAGTGCGAAGCCGTGGCGGCGCTGCCGCCGTTGCCGCACACGAAGATGGTCCGCCCGGCGGCCCGCGCCTGGCGGAACCACTCGATGGCCTGCGCCACTTTGTCGAGATCGATCGCTTCGATCGCGGCCAGCAGTTCGCGTTTGTATTCGGCTGGAAAGCTCATCACCGCTTCTCCTCGATGCTAGCGCGCGTGGGCCAGGGCGAGCGCGCCGTAAAGGACCGAATCGTCGCCGAGCGCGGCGGGCACGACGTCCAACCGCGCCTGGGACCAGCTCGTGATCTGCCGCCGCAGCTCGGCGCGCAGAGGCCCGAACAGCGCCTCGCCGGCCTTGCTGAGCCCTCCGCCGATGACGATCCGCGCCGGATTCAGCAGCATGATGACCGCCTTGAGGCCGAGCGCCAGATCGACGACGTAGCGGGCCACGAACCCGGCATCCCGGAGCAGCTCTCTGGCCGGACGGCCGTAATCGCGCTCCAGCCAGAGGCCGGAGCAGAGCCTCTCATAACAGCCGCGCGCCCCGCACAGGCATTCCGGACCGTCGGGCCGGATCGTCAGGTGGCCGACTTCGCCCGCATAAGAGTCCGCGCCGCGGTAAACCTTCCCGTCGACCAGAAGGCCGCCGCCGATGCCGGTCGACAGGGTCATGTAAAACAGCGGATCGTAGCCGGCCCCGGCGCCGTAAATGCCCTCGCCGAGCGCGCCGGTGTTGGCGTCGTTGTCCATCACGCAGGGCACGCCCAGTTCGGCTTCGAGCTCGGCCGCCAGCCGCACGTTGCTCCAACCGCCCACGTGCGTCTAGAGC
>JBBIMZ010000187.1:0-7116 GCA_037444135.1 Solibacteraceae bacterium | reverse complement strand
ATGGTCGCTGCGGCGCATCCAGCGGGCCACCGGGGTGCGCCGCGAGACCGCCGCCGCGGAGCTGCGGAATCGAGACCCGACCCCCCGGGCCGGTGGGGACTGCAGCCGCCGGCAAAACCGGCCAATGAGGTGTCCTCCGACCCTGGCCGTGGTTCAAAACCGGCCAATGAGGTGACCCCCGATTCCGGCGAGCCGCCAGCCGCTGTCGCGGCCGCTGAACCAGCGCCAGCGCCCCCACAACCCCCTGAGTTTGCGCCAAGTCGATCCCTTGATCCGCCGGCTCACCCTGCACCGCGACTTCATCGCGCTTCGACCTACCCACCGGCGCCTTCATCGCCCGCCACGAAGATGCGCTTTTCCTCGGCCCGGGCGGTACGGGCAAGAGCCATCTGGCCAGGCCATCGGGCAGGCCGCCATCCAGCAGGGCTACCGCGTGCTCTACCGGGAAACGCACCTCCTGCTGGAGGAGCCGGCCGAAGCCGTGCTCGACGGCACGCGCAAGCCGTATGTGGAAGCGATCACCACGGTGCCGCTGCTGATCCTGGACGACTTCGGCATGCGCGAGTTGCCGCAGACCGCCGCCGAGGATCTGCGCCGCTACGCGCGGTCCAGCACCCTGGTGACTTCGAACCGCCCGGTCGAGCTCTGGGGCAACCTGCTGGCAGATGCCGCCGCCGTCGGCGCCATGCTCGACCGGCTGCTCCGCCACGGCCACCTGCTCAGGTGCGGCCGGCGCAGTCGGCGGACCAAGACCGCCGTCACTGCCGGCTGAAAGCTGCCCATGCGCAACCCCCAACCGCGTGGAGGCCATCCGGCTTTGCGCTCTTTCAGGGCGTGGAAATGCCGGATTCCCTCTCTTTCTCTAGGGTTCCGCCTCCTCCGGGTCCCCCGCTTCCGGCCGGCTCGGCGTGGAACAGAAAAATCATTGCCGGAGGTGTCACGGGCATGGCGGAGCTTTGGACTGCTGTACAATTGATGCGTTCGGAAGGGCCGATTGGCAGGCTTCGAAACGAATGGGAGTGCGGGCGCGCGCCTGCGGGCCGCGCTGGCGGCGGAACGGCCGTTGCAGCTGGCCGGCGCGATCAACGCCTATTGCGCGCGGCTGGCCGAGCGGGCGGGCTTCCGCGCGCTGTATCTGTCGGGGGCGGGGGTGGCCAATGCCTCTTTCGGCCTGCCGGATCTGGCGCTGACGACGCTCGGCGAGGTGCTCGAGGATCTGCGGCGCATCACCGGGGCGACGGCGCTGCCGGTGCTGGTGGACGCCGACACGGGCTGGGGTTCGCCGCTGATGGTGGCGCGGACGGTCCGTGAGCTGGCGCGGGCGGGGGCGGCGGGTTGTCACCTGGAGGACCAGGTCCAGGCGAAGCGTTGCGGCCACCGGCCGGGCAAGGTGCTGGTTTCCGCACGCGAGATGGCGACCCGGATGCGGGCGGCCGCCGACGGACGCACCGACCCTGACTTCGTGCTGGTGGCGCGCACCGACGCGCTGGCGGTGGAAGGCATCGAAGGGGCCATCGAGCGGGCGGGCCGTTACCTCGAAGCGGGCGCCGACATGATCTTTCTGGAGGCGGCGAGGTCCCTGGACGATTACCGGCGGGCCGCGCGCGCGCTCCAGGCGCCGGTGGTGGCGAACATGACCGAGTTCGGCGCCACCCCGCTGTTCACGCTGGAAGAGCTCCGCGAAGCGGGCGTCGCCGCGGTGATCTATCCGCTGTCGGCCTTTCGCGCGATGAGCCGGGCCGCCGCGAGCGTCTACGAAGCCATCCGGCGGCGAGGCACGCAGCGCGAACTGCTCGGCGAGATGCAGACCCGCGAGGAGCTCTATGCGGTGCTCGGCTACCGCGAGTATGAAAAGAAAGCCGACGAATTTCTGGCGGAAGGAGACTGAGAGAATGAGCCCGGGCGAAGCGAGCGTGAGGACGGCGGGCGGCAAGGCAACCGGCGCGGGCCTGCGCGGTCAGACGGTCGGCGAGACGGCGATCTCGACGGTCGGCAAGACGGGCCGCGGGCTGACCTACCGCGGATACGATATCGAGACGCTGGCCGAGAAGGCGCGCTTCGAGGAGGTCGCGTGGCTGCTGCTTCGCGGGGAGCTTCCCACGGCGGCCGAACTGTCGGCCTATGAAGAGCGGCTGAAGCGACTTAGGGGCCTGCCGGTTGCCTTGCGCGAGGTGCTCGAGCGGATCCCGGCTGACGCGCACCCGATGGACGTGATGCGCACCGGCTGCTCGATGCTGGGGACACTCGAGCCGGAAGGGGATTTCTCGCGCCAGCGCGACGTCGCCGACCGGCTGCTGGCGGCATTTCCGTCGATGCTGGGCTACTGGTACCGGTTCCAGCACGACGGCGTGCGGATCGAGGTCGAGACCGGAGACGGCTCGATCGCCGGCCACCTTCTGCGGCTGCTGCACGGGCGCGAGCCCGACCCGCTGCACGTCGAAGCGATGAACGCCTCGCTGATTCTTTACGCCGAGCACGAATTCAACGCCTCGACCTTCGCCTGCCGGGTCTGCGCTTCGACGCTGTCGGATTTCTACTCCGCGGTGACGGCCGGCATCGGCACGCTGCGCGGGCCGCTGCACGGCGGCGCCAACGAAGCGGCGATGGCGTTGATCGAGCGCTTCGAAACGCCCGAGCAGGCCCGCGCCGGAGTGCTCGAGATGCTGGCGCGCAAGGAAAGGATCATGGGGTTCGGGCACGCCGTCTACCGCGAACGCGACCCGCGCAACGCTACGATCAAGAGCTGGGCCCGGAAGCTCTCGGAAGCGGCCGGCAACATGCGGCTGTTCGCAGTCTCTGAGGCGATCGAAAGCGTTATGTGGGAACAGAAGCGGCTGTTCCCGAACCTCGACTTTTACAGCGCCACGGCTTATCACATGATGGGCATTCCCACGCCGTTGTTTACGCCGCTGTTCGTCGTCTCGCGCATCACCGGCTGGTCGGCGCACATCTTCGAGCAGCGGGCGCACAACGTTCTGATCCGCCCGAGCGCCGACTATGTCGGCCCGGACCGGCGGGAGTGGACGCCGGTCCAAGCGCGGGGGTGAGCGGGGATGCCGCAAGCCGCCACGCGCGATGCGACACGTCCGGCGCCGGACCGCTTGCTCGTAGAGATCGC
The DNA here is from genome assembly GCA_037444135.1 of Solibacteraceae bacterium. Classification (GTDB taxonomy): domain Bacteria; phylum Acidobacteriota; class Terriglobia; order Bryobacterales; family Bryobacteraceae; genus CALKXJ01. The sequence goes on along the minus strand of JBBIMZ010000187.1, from coordinate 3,998 downwards.
CGAATACGTGACGGGCTTCGACGTCACGCGCAGCCGGCCGGCGATGGAGACGGCCCGCCATGCGCTGCTCGATTCTCTGGGCTGCGCGATGCTGGCTCTCGGGTTTCCCGCCTGCACGCAGCTCCTCGGGCCCGTGGTTCCCGGCGCGACGATGGCCGGCGGAGCGCGCGTGCCGGGGACCTCGTACGAGCTCGATCCCGTGCGCGCCGCCTTCAACCTGGGCGCGATGATCCGCTGGCTGGATTACAACGACACGTGGCTGGCGGCCGAGTGGGGCCATCCGTCGGACAATTTGGGCGGTCTCGTGCCGCTGGCTGACTATCTGAGCCGCAGGGCGGCGAGTGGGGGAAGGCCGGCGATGACGGTTCGGGAGCTGCTCGCCTGGCTGGTGAAGGCATACGAGATCCAGGGCGTGCTGGCGCTCGAGAACAGCTTCAACCGGGTGGGGCTGGATCACGTGCTGCTGGTGCGCGTGGCCACGGCCGCGGCGGCGACGGCGATGCTGGGCGGCTCGCGCGAGGATGTGGTCAATGCGGTCTCGAACGCCTGGCTGGACGGCGGCGCCCTGCGCACCTACCGCCACGCTCCGAATACCGGCTCGCGGAAGAGCTGGGCCGCTGGCGACGCGGCCAGCCGGGGCGTCTGGCTGGCGCTGAACAGCCTGCGGGGCGAGATGGGCTATCCGTCGGCGTTGACGGCGCCCGTCTGGGGTTTCGAGGCGGCGCTCTTTCGCGGCGCGCCGATCCGTCTCAGCCGCCCGCTCGAGACCTACGTCATGGAGAACGTGCTCTTCAAGATCTCCTACCCGGCGGAGTTCCATGCCCAAACGGCCGTCGAGGCCGCCGTCCGGTTGCACCGGGAGGTGGCGGGACGTCTGCACCGCATCGAGCGCATCGTGATCGAGACGCAGGAGCCGGCCTTGCGGATCATCGACAAGACCGGACCGCTGGCCAACCCGGCCGACCGCGACCACTGCCTCCAGTACATGGTGGCGGTGGCACTGATCCGCGGGGGCCTCGAGGCGGGCGACTACGAAGACGCGGCAGCCTCCGACCCGCGAATCGACCACTTGCGCGGGCGCATGGAGGTACGTGAGAACGCGCGCTTTTCAAGAGACTATCTGGATCCGGAGAAGCGCTCGATCGCCAACGCCGTTCAGGTGTTTTTCGACGACGGGTCGGCCACGGAACGGGTCGAGATCGAGTACCCGGTCGGGCACCGGCGGCGGCGCGCCGAGGGGATTCCGTTGCTCGAGGCCAAGTTCGAACGGGCCATCCGGACCAAGCTCCCCGCGCGCCGGTGCGAGCAGATCCTGGCGCTGGCCGCCGAGGCGCGGCGCCTCGAGGCGGCGCCGGTTCATGAGTTCGTCGACTTGTGGGTGGTGTAGGCTCGCCTCACAGGGGAGGCGGCTTGACGAGCGTGAATTCGAAGCGCGCCGGCTCGAGACCGCGGGCGCGGAGAGCGCGGATGCAGTCGGCCACGGTGTCCCCGACGGCCTCGATGCGGCGCAACGGCAACCGCTCCGGATCGTAGATTTCGAGGGCGATCCATTTGCCCGCCAGGGCGCTCTGCTCGTCCAGGCTCAACCGCTCCGGCTCGCGGCCGACGAGCGTCCTCGGGTCGACGGAATTCCGGCTCAGCATGGCGAAGCTAACGATTCTAACCTAAAAGCGGTTCAGCTCTTCGATCAGCGCCTGGAGGCCTTTGCGGCGGTAAAGATCAGCCAGGCGCTGCTCTTCGGGCGAGGGCGCCAGGAGGCGATCCAGGCGCTGTTCGGCCAGATGCGGGCGGCTCGGGATCCAGAATTCGCCGTCCTCGAACTCGACCCTGCTGACGAAGCCCTTCATGGCTTCGATCGCCAGGGGCCGGCCGAAGCGCAGCGTGGCGTCTGAACTGATGCGGCCGGTCGCTCCCGGCGAGAGATGGGTTTCCGCAGGCACCGAGCCGGCCAAGAACTCCCTGCCCAGGCGGTCCTGGACGATCCAGGCGATTTCGAAATACCGCACTGCGCGTGAGGATCGATTGCGCACTTCGACGGTGGCGTCACTGGCCTCCTGACCGGCCAGGCGCGCCGCGCCCGCCAGCAATTCGATCGGAGAGTCCGGCAAGCGCAGGAAAGCGAACTGAAGCCGGCGGCCGGCGCCGAGGTTGGTCGCGCGACCGCGGCGTGCAACCTGGACATCGAGCGTGGGGCGCTCGGCCTGGCGGGCCAGGCTGGCCAGAATCTCCTCCTGCAACCCTTGCGGCCCGCGGGCCGCCAGGACGCTCTTGAAATGCCGCCGGTCGCGCCGCGCCTCGATCTCCCAGGCGGTCATCGAGCGGCGCGAGTTGAGCCGGTCGGGACCGTAAAAGCTCAGATCGTCGAACAAAACGCCGTCGAGCTCGACGCGCACCAGCGGTCCGGCCGGCACCTGGAGCGGACGCAGCAACCGCAGGTCGATCCGCACCGGAAAGGTCTCGCCCGGCGCCACATTGAGGCTGGGGACGGCCACGCTGGCTTTGCCGCCCGGCGTGACCTCCTGCGCCAGCACGAGCAGCGTGATGCCGCGAATGGTCGCCGGACCGGAGTTGCGCAACCGGAGCGTCGTCCGCAGATCGACGACGAGCGCTCCGCCGCGGGGTGTGGTTTCCGTGGCGCCCCAATCGGCGGCCACGACGGTCACGGGTGACTCCGGAGGGAAGTCCACGCGGAGCGTCTGCTGCGCCGGCGAGGTGAGGGCTAGCGCGGCCAGCGAGGCGCCCAGGGCGGCGAGTTTACTCGACGTAGACATTGTTCACCGTGACCAGGCCCGTTTCCTCGTCGACGAAACGGGCCGCCATGGCCCCCTGGGCGCTCGCGGAGACAACGACGGGAGTCGCAGCCGAGTGAAACAGCGTGAGCGCACCGTGCGGCTCTTTGAGCTCGATGCCTTCGGCGGTGGCTTCGAGGACGGCGCCGCCTCGGGCCTCGGTCCGCGGGTGAGGCAGGTGCAGCCACCAGCCGCCGACGATCACCACCGCGATCGACGCCAACGCCGCCGCCACGCGCCAGCTCAGTCGGATCCTGCGCGGCCTGGCGGCTCCGACGCACTCTCCCGCCTCCAGACCCAGCTGGATGTTCGCCCTCATTTCGGCCTCCAGCCGGCTCCAGTTCAGCCCGGCCGGGAGCTCCCCGGCCGCGTCCCGGAACCAGTCCCGGCGGCGCCGGAATGCTTCGACCTCCTTCTGACACTCCGGGCACGTACGCACGTGCCGTTCGGCGCGCCAGCGGGTCCAAAACGGCAACTCGCCCCCTGCCAGCAGAGCCAGCGACGCGATGTCGGGATGTTTCATCGGTCCCTCCGCCCGAGTAGCCGGCGAAACTTGATCCGCGCGTTGGCGATGTGGGAGCGCACCGTCGCCTGGGTGCAGTTGAGCCGGCGCGCCACCTCGGCGGCGGGCAAGCCTTCCAGATCCCGCAGCACGAGAGCCATCCGTTCCCGCTCGGTCAGCAGCTCCAGCCCCTGCTCGAGAAAGAGCCGGCGCTCGCTTTTGAGCACCATCTGCTCGGGGTTCTCCTCCGAGGAGGCCGCCAAGACCTCGGGCAGCTCGTCGACCTCGCAGAAACTGACGCGATGATGCCGCCTGAGAAAATCGCGCGCGGTATTGGTGGCGATGCGGGAAAGCCAATGAGCCGCCTTTTTCGGGTCTCGCAGCTGGTCCTCGCGCTGGAGGGCCTTGATGAAAGCTTCCTGGGTATCGTCGACGTTGCCGACGATGCGGTAAATCTGGACGAAGATCCGGCGCAGGTTCTCGGCGATGAAGCGGCTGCGGCGTTCGGCCGCTTCCGCCAGCACCGGGGGCAGTCTCTCGCCCATCGCTCCCTCGACTCGTCCGGCCGGCGCGATCATACTCTACACTAGATGACGCAGCCGGACCGAAAGCGTGCAACCGAGCCTAACCTCATGATACCGGAGCATCTGCGCCGAGGGTCCGGCTAGCGGGCGGATGCGGCTTCGAGCAGCCGGTGGTGAATCGTG
>JBBIMZ010000186.1:0-7232 GCA_037444135.1 Solibacteraceae bacterium | reverse complement strand
CGCCGGCGATCCAGATGGGTTCGGCGGTAGCGAAGATTGTGTTCGTCGTCGTGATGCATTCGTCGCCCGGGCCGATCCCCAGCGCCAGAAACGCCAGCCACAAGGCATCCGTTCCGTTGCCCACGCCCACGGCGTACTTCATCCCGTGATAGTCGGCCAGTTCGCGCTCGAAGCGCTTCAACATCGGCCCCATCACGTACTGGCCGCTCTCGAGCACCTCGCGGATGTTGGCGTCGATTTCGGCCTGGATGTAGTGGTACTGGCGGACGTGACCGTAAAAAGGCACATTCATCGTGCAGGATCTCCGACTCTGGATTGGATAACTCCCGAGTATAGCAGCCGCGCCCCGGCTCTCGCAGGAAGGTTCCGAAGACGGCCTGCGCTAAGATGAGAACGGCAAATGTCCGTTCCCGACCTGGACCGCTTCGCCGGCCGTCCGTTCTCGTTTTATCCGCCGATTCTGGGCATCGAGCACAACGAATGGGTCTTCAAGAACCAGACTTGGTCGGAGGTGCTCGTCGCCAACACCAAGACCAACCTCGAGGTCTGGGTGCCCCGCCGGTATCTGGGCGAGGTGTCGCAGATCGACCAGCCGGTGATGATCGTCGGGCTCAAGCAGGAGCTCGAATACAAGGGCGGGGCGCTCTGGCCTCACCACCGGCGTGTGATCGAGATTCCGGGCGCTGGCAAGGCGCCCTCCGGCGAACCGCCGCCCCCGCCGCCCAAACCCTCCGAGTCGCCGGCGGAGAAGAAGATCGGCCGTCTGATTCTGGCCTCGCTCGTGGCCGGAATTCTGGTGACGTTCGTGTTGGTGGCCTTTTTCCGAGCCCGCCAGGCGCCCGAACGGATCAGTTATGAGGCGGTGCTCCAGCTCGATCTGGGCCTGACCGCAGCGGACGATTATCATTCGGTGATCCGCAAGTTGGGCAAACCGGCGCGCGAGCGGTGGCGCTCGGAGAAAGGCGAGCGCCAATATCTGGCTCTCGACTATCCGAACCTCTCGCTGACGATTATCCTGATGGGCGCCGACCGCAACGAGGTGATCTACATCGGCGCCAAGGATCGCAACTGGAGGACCGTCCACTCCGTGCGCCTTCCGAGCGGCGTTTCCAGCGACTCGATGCTGCGCAATCTGCCGCGGTTCTGAGGTCGAGCCGGGCTGGATCAGGAGAGGATGCGATCCATGATTCCGGCCAATTGCCCGCCCAGTTGCCACGCCACCCGCAAGGTGACGGCGGCCAGCGGCAACAGCCCGATGCGCCTGCTTTGGAATTCCGAGCGGAGAGCCACCAGCGTCAGCATCGGCGTGTAGGCCCGCGAGTAGGAATATACGTCGCGGTAAAAACCCTGGCGGTCCGCAAGAAAGAATGCCGCGGTGAAACAAGCCAGAATCCAGGCGTCGACGCAGGCCGTGTGCGACGGGATCCAGCGGATCGCCAGAACCACGGCCAACACCAGTCCGGCCAGCGCGACGGCGTCGAGCATCTGGGTGGTCGCGGCGACCCACCCGGCAAGTTTATACGCGTTCGGGCGGAGGAACGCCTTGGCGAGACCTCCGCCTCCCGCCGCGGTCAGCCAAGCCGGCAACTCGCCGGAAATCCCACCCGCCTGGAGACTGGACAAAGTGATTCTGACCCAGCACCACCAGAGCGCGGCGGGCAGGGCCGCTCCGGCGCAAATTAAGGCGTGGCGCGGCCGCCTCTGGAAAAAACAGCAAAGCACCGCGGCCGCGATGAACAGAAAGCCCAGATCGCGGACCAGCGGGCACAGCGCCAGCAGGCCTCCGCGCCGCCATGGCCCCATGGAGTCCCAGTGCGCCAGCAGGAGGGCCAGAAGCGCCATCAGCGCGATGTCCACCGTCATCCGGTCGATCGAGATCAGGCACGCGGGAACGCACGGGAAGACAGCCCCCCAGGCCGCTGCTTTTCCGTGACCGGCCAGAAAGCGCGCCAGGCTGGCGGTTCCCAGGAAGACGCATGCCAGCACGAGCAGAACGTATGCCGTGTCGGTGGAGACCACGCCGCTCAGGGCCACGGCCCACGCCGCGGCGGGTAGGAGAATGCGGCGGTAGCGCAGCGCCGGATCGTCGATGTACTCGTGGAGTCCGTGCAGTAGCCACGGATCGCGAGCGACCAGCCGGTAGGCTTGGCCATCATAGCCGGAACTGCCCGCGAAACGGTATGTCGACCCAGCCAGATCTGCCGGCAATCGGGCCTGCTCGGCCGTGCAAAACAGCGCGCTCCAATTGCCGCCGTAATTGATGCGCACCGTTGCGGCCTGCCAGCACAGCACGCCGAGCGTGGTCAGAGCTGCCACCGAAAGCGGCGACCGCCACCAGCCGCGTAGGCGAAATGTGCCGGACGTGTCCCCTCCGTTGCCCGGACGATGCGAACCAGATAAGCATAGCCTAAGTGCGGGGTTGGTCTCCGGCCGAACTCAAATTGCAGCAGCCCTGCGAGTCGGCGCACGGAGACCAGCCCTTCGCCGACATGGCGTCTCGAGGCCGGTGCTACACTCGATCCCGTATGAACGACCCAAGCGTTCGCAGAAACTTCCTCCTTGCCCTCGGCGCCGGCGCGCTGGCCTCACCCGTGCGGGCGCAAGCGGTCGCCGCCTCGGGCGTTTTCAACGTGGTCGCCTTCGGCGCCGTGCGCAACGGACGCGAATTCGACACCCGGGCCATCCAGGCGGCGATCGATGCCTGCGCGGCCGCCGGCGGGGGCGGCGTCTACTTTCCGCCGGGCCGCTATCATTCGGGCGGCGTGCTTCTCCGAAGCCACGTGCACCTGTATCTGGAGGCCGGAGCGACGCTGCTCGGCAGCACGCACCTGGACGACTATCCGAAGACCATCCCGAAGATCCGTTCCTACACCGACAATTACACCGAACGTAGTCTCATTTACGGCGAAGATCTCGAAAATGTCGGTCTGCACGGCCCGGGCACGATCGACGGCCGCGGCGGCGCCTTCCAGGGTCCTTACAAAGTGCGTCCCTATCTGATCCGTCTCGTCAACTGCCGCAACGTTTCCGTCACCGGACTGACGATCAAGGACTCGCCGATGTGGGTTCAGCACTACCTGGCCTGCGACGACGTGCTCATCCACGGCATCCGCGTCCACAGCCGGGTCAACGCCAACAACGACGGCATCGACATCGATTGTTGCCAGCGCGTGACGATCTCGGACGCCGAAATCAGCTCGGGCGACGACGCCATTGTGCTCAAGAGCACCTCCAACCGCCCGACGCGCAACGTCGCCATCACCAATTGCGTGCTCTCCAGCCACTGCAACGCCTTCAAGCTGGGCACCGAGTCAAACGGCGGCTTCGAGGACATTACGCTCGCCAACTGCACGATGTACGACACGCGCCTCTCGGGTATCGCCATCGAGATGGTCGATGGCGGAGTGCTCGACGGGGTCAGCGTCTCCAACGTCACCATGCGGGACGTCAAGTCGGTGATCTTCATCCGGCTGGGCGACCGCGGCAGGCCGTTCGAAGCCGGCGGGCCGCGGCCCGGCGTCGGCAAGCTCCGGAACGTTCAGATCGCCGGCGTCAAAGCGACCGGGGCGGGGAAGATCGGCTGCGCGATTTCCGGCATCCCCGGCCACGACATCGAAAACGTCACGATTCGCGACGTCTCGATCCTGAGCGAGGGCGGCGTCCGGGAGGCGCCCGAAGACGTGCCCGAGCATCCGGAGAAATACCCGGAGCACAGTATGTTCGGAACCTTGCCCGCCTACGGCTTCTTTTGCCGCCACGTGCGGGGCATCCGCTTCGACGGCGTGCGCACGGCGGCGGCCGAGCCGGACGAACGGCCCGCGTTGGTCTGCCACGACGTTCGCGGTTTGGACGTCTCCGGCTCGAGCTTCGCCGCCCGGGGCACGGCGGTCCGTCTGCGCCAGGTCGACGGCGCGCTGTTTCACGGCTGCCGCATCGAAGCGCCCGTGGGCTTGTTCCTGGAGGCGCACGAATCCAAGGGGATCAGCCTCATCGGGAACGACCTGGCGCAGGCTCAGGAGGCCGCCCGCGGCGACGGTGTCTTCCAGGCGGCTAACCGGACGCGGGCCTGAGGCGGACGCTCCAGGCGATGACGGCGAACGAGGCGAGCGGCATCAGCCCGGCCGCGGTGAACACCGGCAGGTACGAGAAGCGATCCACCACATAGCCGGTGATCAGCGTGAAGATCATCCCGCCCGCCGCCGCCCCGGTCCCGCTCAGCCCCGAGACGGACGCGACGATCTGCGGCGGAAACAGGTCGGCGGGCAGCGTCAGGATATTGGCCGCCCAAGCCGAATAGGCGAAGGTGACCAGGCTGATCAACGCCACGGCGGCCCAAGCTTCGCGCACGAGCACCCCCGGAATTCCGGCCATCATCAGCAGAGCGCACGCGAGCATCACCGCCTTGCGCGCGCGCAGGACTGGGCTGCGGCGTTTGATCAGCAGTCCGGAGAGCGCCCCGCCCGTGAGATTGCCGATATCGGCGGCCAGGAACGGTATCCAGGCGAAATAGCCGATCATCGCCAGGCTGAACTCACGCTCGCGCTTTAAGTACTCCGGCAGCCAGAAGACATAGAACCACCAGACCGGGTCGGCGAGCATGCGCCCCACGACCAAGCCCCAGACCTGCCGGTAGCCGAACAGCGAGCGCCACCGGATCCGCTCGCCCACGCGCGGATCCTCCCGGCCGCTGCGAATCAATTCGAGCTCGGCCGAACTCATCCAGCGGTGCCGCTCCGGACGCTGGTAGAAGAACAGCCAGAGGACCAGCCAGAGGAAGCCGAGCGAGCCGGTGATGAGGAATGCCTTGCGCCAGCCGTAGCCGAGCGCCAGCCATGCCACCAGCGGCGGCGCCACCGTCGCTCCCACGGTCGAGCCGCTGTTGAACAGCCCGATGGCGAACGCCCGCTCGCGCGTCGGGAACCACTCGGCGATCGCTTTGACGGCGCCCGGCCAGTTGCCCGCTTCACCCAACCCCAGCAGGAAGCGGAACAGGCCGAGATGGAGCGCCGAACGCGACGCAGCATGCAGTATGGCCGCTACGGACCACCAGGCGATGCAGAGGGCGAAGCCGGCTTTGGTCCCCAGCCGGTCCATGAGGCGCCCCGAGCCCGTCTGCATGATCAGATAGGCCAGCATGAAGGCCGAGACGATCCGCGAGTAATCGGCGTTGGTCATGCCGAACTCGTCGCGCAACACCGGCGCCAGCACCGACAGGCACTGCCGGTCCACGTAGTTGATCACAGTGGCCAGAAACAGCAGGGCTGCGATCCACCACCTCAGATGCGGCATCCAGGGGATTATAGTAGAAGCCGATGACCGGCCGAGAACGCCTCCTCGCCGCGTTCCACGGCGAGCAGCCCGATTACGTCCCTTTCGCCCCGAACCTTTACTACTGGTTTTACAACCATCTGGCCCGCGGCTCGCTTCCCGAGGAAATCGCCGCTGCGCAGCATCCCTTCGACGTGCTGCGCTTTCTGGGCGCCGAGATCCTGGCCCGCTGGGACACGCAGTATGCGACCCGGGAAGTCTTCACGGCGGGCGAATACGCCGACGAGTTCTCCGGCCGGTCGCGTTTTGACCGTCCGATGGTCACGGCCTTCAACATCTACCCGCCCGGAACCGGCATCCGGCGGCGCTCGTTCCGCTCGCCGTACGGCACGCTGACCCACACCTGGACGCTGACCGAGGAATCCGGCGCCGATTTCGAGTCCGAGTACTGGTGGAAAGACTGGAGCGGGTACGAGGCGGTTCGGTTCTTCCTCGAGGCGCGCGACTACGTCTTCGACGCCGACGAGTTCCGGAGCTGGGTGCGGCGTGTGGGCGACGACGGCCTGGTGATGGCCAGCGCCGCCTATTCGCCGCTCAAGAACTTCCACTGGCTGGCCGGTGCGGCGAACGCCAGCCTCTTCATCGCCGACCATCCCGCCGAAATGAAGGAACTGGCGCGGATCCACGAGCAAAAGGCGCTGGCGCTCGTCGAGCAGATCGCCGCCGTGCCCGAAGCCGAGGTGGTGATCTCCAACGACAACCTCGATTCGGCCTTTCATCCGCCGTATCTGTACCGCGACTACTGCGACCGCTTTTACACCCAGGCGGCCGAGATCCTCCACGCCCGCGGCAAGATTTTCGTGGTGCACGCCTGCGGCCGCAACAAGGCGCTCCTGCCGCTGGTGGGCCGGTCGCGGATCGATTGTCTCGAAGGTCTGACGCCGCCACCGAACGGCGACGTGCTGCTCCCGGAAGCCCGGCGCCTGGCCGGTTACGAAAACTTCACCGTCAACGGCGGGATGGATGCGACGCGTCTGGAGATCCTCGAAGACGCCGAAGCGCGGCTTCACGCGTATACGCGCGAACTCTTCGCCGCGATGGGCGACAAGCGGCACTTCATTTACGCGTCCAGCTGCACCACGCCCGCCGGCGCGCCGTGGGAAAACCTGAAGTACCTGCGCGACGCCGCGCGCGAGTACGGGCGCCGCGGGTAAGACGCCGCCTCGCGGATCAGCGCCGCGCAGCGGCGCGCCCCGTAGTCGGCCTCGAGCGCGTCGGCCAGCCGCAGCAGCTCCTCGCGGCCGGCGCGGCCGGGCCGGAGGGCGTTGTAGATCTCCAGGATCCGCTCCTCGGGCACGGCGACCAGTTCGGCGGCCCGGCGGAGATTTTCGGCCAGCTGCGGCCGGCCCGCCTCCTCCACCTCGGCCTGGAGCTCGAGCGCTTCAGCCGTCACCCGCAGGTCCGCCATCGTCACGCGGCCCGCCATCACCGCCTCCAGGGTGACATCCTCGAAGCGCATGCCCGATGGCGTCCGGAGCCGGTCGGGCCTCTTCTCCGAGAGCGGGTATTCAGGCAAGGCGGACCTCCTGAGGAGGCTTGCCGGGCACGACCTGCTCGGTCTCGCGCAGATGCAGAATCGTCGTCTTGACGATGTACTTGAGGCGGGCCATGTTGTCGATCTGGACGGGCACCGGCAGCACCGGTTCGCCTTTGGCGTATTTGGCCGCGTTGCGGCCGATGATCCGGTAGGAGTCCAGCGTCAGGTTCGGCGCCTGCGGGAACAGCTCGAGGTTGTCGAGCGGCTGAAGGTCGCGCCGGTGGATGACGGTGGTTCCTTTCGACTGGATCCCGATGGCGATGCCCGAGCCGCTGAGCTGCGCTCCCGTGTGCCCGATAAAGCCGCAGTCGGAGGTCGAGTAGATCTTGACGACGCGCGGCCGGAGGCCTTCCTCGCGCACGCCGGC
>JBBIMZ010000185.1:0-7260 GCA_037444135.1 Solibacteraceae bacterium | reverse complement strand
GCCGCTTTGCCGTCTGGGCGCCCAACGCCGAGGTGGTTTCCGTAGTCGGCGAGTTCAACGACTGGGACACGCGCCGCCACCCGATGCGGATGCGCGACGGCGGCGTCTGGGAGCTCTTTCTGCCGGGGGCGCGGGCGGGAACCGCCTACAAATACTTCGTCCGGTCGCGTTTCCACGGCTACCGGCAGATGAAGGCGGACCCGTACGGCTTCGCGATGGAATGCCCCCCCAAGTCGGCCTCGCTCGTCTGGGATCTGGACCGCTACGAGTGGCGGGACTCGGAATGGATGGAGCAGCGGGGGCGCCGCAACTGGCTCAAGGAGCCGGTGTCGATCTACGAGGTCCATTTCGGCTCCTGGCTGCGGGCGCCGGAAAATCGGATGCTGACCTACCGGGAGATGGCCGGCAGCCTCGTCGAGTACGTTAAGCGCATGGGCTACACCCACATCGAGCTGCTGCCGATCCTCGAGCATCCCTACTACGGTTCCTGGGGATACCAGGTCATCAGCTACTACTCTCCGACGGCCCGCTACGGACCGCCGGAAGATTTCATGTACTTCGTCGACCGGTGCCATCAGGCGGGCATCGGCGTGATCATGGACTGGGTGCCGGGACATTTCCCCAAGGACGCCCACGGTCTGGTCTGGTTCGACGGGACGGCGCTGTATGAGCACGAGGATCCGCGTAAGGGCGAGCACCGCGAGTGGGGCACGTTGGTGTTCAACTTCGGCAGGAACGAAGTGCGGAGCTTCCTGATCTCCAACGCGCTGTTCTGGCTGAAGAAGTATCACATCGACGCGCTGCGAGTGGACGCGGTGGCGTCGATGCTGTATCTGGATTACGGCCGCAAGGAAGGCGAGTGGGTCCCGAACATCCACGGCGGGCGGGAGAATCTGGAAGCGATCGATTTTCTGCGGCAGTTCAACATCCAGGTGCACCAAGTTCCGGGGGCGATGACGATCGCCGAGGAGTCGACGGCCTTCGGCGGGGTGTCGCGTCCCGTGTACCTCAACGGGCTTGGATTCACGATGAAGTGGAACATGGGATGGATGCATGACATGTTCCATTATTTCTCGCACGATCCGATCTATCGAAAGTATCATCACCAGGACATCACCTTCAGTTTGCTTTATGCCTTCACCGAGAACTTCGTGCTGCCGGTTTCGCACGACGAAGTGGTTTACGGCAAGCGGTCGCTGATCGGAAAGATGCCGGGAGACGAGTGGCAGCGGTTCGCCAACGTGCGGGCATTTCTGGCTTATATGTGGGCTCACCCCGGCAAGAAACTGCTGTTCATGGGGCAGGAGATCGGACAATACGAGGAATGGAACTGGGACCAGGGGATTCGGTGGGAACTGCTGGCGTTCGATTACCACCGCAAGTTACAGGCATTCGTGCGGGAACTGAACCGGATTTACCGGACCGAGCCGGCGCTGTACGAGGTGGACTTCGAGCACCAGGGCTTTGAGTGGATCGATTTCCACGACGTCGAGGGATCCGTCATTGCGTTCCTGCGGCGGGCGGAGAACCCGGCCGACTTCCTTTACTTTGTCTGCAACTTCACGCCCGTGCCGCGACATGGCTACCGGTTGGGGGCGCCGCGGGCGGGCTTTTACGAGGAAATCCTGAACAGCGATTCGGCACTGTTCGGCGGCAGCAATCTGGGTAACGGCGGGATGGTCTCTACCGAGGCGGTGGCCAGTCACGGCTATCCGCAGAGCCTGGTGCTGACTTTGCCTCCGCTGGGCGTGATTGCGTTGCGGCCTCGGTGAGCTCCGCGGAGAAGGGCCGCTTCCCGGTGCCGGGGAGGCCCGCGGACCGCCGGGAAGCTGGCAGGTGGCCGGCGCAGGAGGAGGCCGCAACGAAGGCCACCTGCCGGGCGGGTCCGGATCACGCCGCGATCGCTTTCAGTTCGGCGCCGCTGGAGATGGGGATTCGGCGCGGCTTCATCGCGGCGGTCACCGGAATCTGGATATCGAGCACGCCATCGTGGAGACGGCAGCTCACCTTATCCAGATCGAGCCCGTTGGGAAGATCCACCGTCCGGCGGAACTTCCCGTAGGTCAGTTGGGTCCAGCTCGTCTCGCCAAAGCCTTCGGGAGCCTTGCGCTCACCGTCGATGACGAGCTGGTTGCCCTGAATGCTCACGTTGACGTCCTTCTCGGTCACGCCCGGAAGGATCACCCGGAGATTCAGGGCCTCATCGGTCCAACCGGTCTCGACGGCCGGAGTAAACACCCACTCGGTTCCATCAGAACCAATGCCGCGGTAGCCGGCTGAACCGAAGAAACTCTCGAACATCTGATCAAAGGAACGGCGGAAGTGATCGAGCGTGCTGCGCACATCAGCCAGAGTGTCAAACAGCATACACGAATAACCTCCTTACGTTCGCTTCTGGAATCAGGTGTCTCGCCGGTGGCGTCCCCGCGGAAATCCGCGGCTCCGCCCGGGCCGGCTCCTTTCTGCCGGTCCACCGTTCGTGACGTTTCCGGAGCGGGAAAGGTTACACCCCGCGCTAAATTTTCAACGCGGCGCCGTAGCCCGAGTAAGACGGTTTTACGCTGAAATCCGGGTTCAAGACCTGCTCGAAGGAAACGCGGCGGCTGCCGGGCATGCCGCCGGTGAGCGTGAGATTATCTTCGACGACGGCGTTGACGGTGAACTTCGGCAGCGCCGCGGCGCCGACGCCTCGCCCGAACAGGTCGCCCATGAGAATATTCTTCTCGACGCGGAGGTTCTCGATGGGAAATTCGGCTTTCCAGCCGGGGCGGCCCGGGGGTCCTTTCGGCGGGCTGTCGAGCGACACCGCGTGGATGCGCGGCGCGACCGGGTCGAAAATCAACGTGTTGCGGCGGATCGTGACGTCGCGCGGTCCGGTGAGGAGTTGAAAGCCGAAGCCGGCCCCCCGGCGGGCGAACTGGCGGTTGGAATCCCGGCCGAGGATGGTCACGCCGGCGCCGACCCCGCTGATCCGGTTGCCCCGGACGACGACGTTCCGCACCGCCGCCCACGGATTGGCCGGTTCCCGTCCGCGTCCCTCGGCGCGCACGGTGAAGACGAAGGCTTCCCCGTGCTGGCCGCCCTGCCAGGAATTCTCCAGGATATTGTCCTCGATCAGCACGTTCTCGGCGCGCTTGAGCTCGATCAAGTTCTTGAAGGACCAACGCGGCCGGCCGCGCTCATTGCGCACTTGCCACCATTCGAGGGGTTTGCGGATCCGGTTGCCGCGGATGGTGATATTGGACGGATTCAGCCCCGGGATCGCCGCCGGGGAGCCGCCGAACATGATGTTCTCGCAGCTCGCCTCGAGCAGGCAGCCGGTGATCAGGTACGGTCCGGGACCATTCACTCCGGCGATCGCCTGGCAGTCGGCGGCCTCGAAGATCGACGTGATCAGGCATTCGCTGATGGTTGTGCGAGCCGAGTTCAGGAAGATCCCCCGCCGGCTGCCGGCTTCCGGATGCCCGGCGATCACGCAGCGTGAGATCAGGATGCCGTCCGGCTGGTCGGCCGCTTCCGCCGTTCTTCCGCTGCCGAGTTCGATGAGGTTGTAGACGAAACCGGCCTGCGCCCGCAGGCGAAGCCCGACCAGCGAGTAGCCGTGGGCGCGCGGATCGGTGGACAGGATCGCCCGCTGCATGGGCTCGCTGCTCGCCAGTGTCGGCAGCGGATCGTCCAGCGTGGGGCGCCCGCCGGGAAGCTGCGCCGCGCGGATCACGACCGGTTCGGCGCCCGGCGGCTGCGGCCGCAACACAAAGTAGCCGGCCAGTTCGACGTCGTTGTCGAGCGCGATGGTCTCGCCGGGGCGCACGGCATCGAGCAAGCTCTGGAAGCGCTCCGGCGGATCGCCCTTGCGGACGATGTGGACAGCGGCGGACGGCAGCGGGAGCGCTCCGCCGATGAGCACGGCCGCGAATTCCCGCCTCCGGATCCGAGACGGCGGCCTCACCGGGCGCCTCCGCGTCCGTACAGCCGCATCAGGCGCCGCACCTCCTCGTGGGGCAGGGCGATCGACTTGTGATCGTCCCGGCCCACCATCGTCTCGGCGGCCACCATCGCATTCAGGATCGCCTCCTCGGTGGCCTCGACGACGGCTTCAAAGACCGGGTCGAGAGCCGCGTTGGCCAGCATCGCCACCGTGGACTCCCCGCTCCGCCGGGCCGCGCCGGGATTCGCCGTCGAGAAGGCCAGAAAGATATCCCCTGAACCGTTGCCGGAGATGCTCCCGGTGCGCCCCACCCCGAGCGAGGCCCGGCGCGCGAGCCGCTTCAACTGGTGGGGAATGAGCGGCGCGTCGGTGGCCACGACGACGATGATGGAGCCCTCCCGCGGCGCCCGCGACCAGCAGGGCGGCCATTTCTCGCAATCGAGCTCCCGGCCCACCGGCACTCCGGCGATCCGGAGCTGGGAGCGGCGCCCGAAATTGGCCTGCACCAACGCGCCCACCACGTAGCCGGAGGCCAGCTTCCGCGACGCGGTGCCGATGCCGCCTTTGAACTCGAAGCAGCTCATGCCGGTGCCGCCGCCGACGTTGCCCTCGGCTACGGGCCCGGCGGCGGCCGCCTCAAGCGCCGCCCAGACGTGCCCGGCCTGGACATGAAAGCCATCGACGTCGTTCAGATACCCGTCGTAGGTTTCGGCCACCACGGGGAGGGAAAAGGCCTGAAAGAGCAAGCCGCGCCGCACCTGCCAGGCGATGACCGCATCGCGGACCACCCCGACGCTGTGCGTGTTGGTGATGGCGACGGGACCTTCGAGAAAACCGGATTCCTCCACCCAGGCGGTTCCGGTCATTTCCCCGTTGCCGTTCAGCGAGAACCAGCCGGCAAAGACGGGGTCGGCTGAAGCCTTCCCTCGCGGCAGGACGACGGTGACCCCGGTCCGCACCGGCCCTTGCCCGACAACGAGCTTGCCCGAACCCCGAATCAGGGTGGTGTGGCCGACCTCCACTCCAGCCACGTCCGTGATGGCGTTCCAGCGGCCGGGAGCGCCGTCCAGTGGAATGCCGAGGTCCCGCGCCCGTGGCTTGTCCTGACCGCCCACTCCTGCCGCCATTATCGCCAACAGCCAGCCCGTCCGCCAAAGCCGCATCAGTCACGCCTCGAAGACCCAACGGCCGCCCACCATCGTTCGCTCGATCGGAATCCGGATGATCTCGCCGGTCGGAACCCGGTGCGGATCGCGGCCGAGGACGACCAGATCGGCCAGTTTGCCCGCCTCGATCGAACCCTTGAGATCCTCCTCAAAGGCAGCGTACGCCCCGTGGACGGTGCCCCCGCGGAGCGCTTCCTCCCCCGTGATGCGCTGCTTCGGTCCCCAAACGTTGCCGTTCCCGTCGGTGCGCGTGACCGAAGACTGGATGGCCATCATCGGTTCGAAGGGTCCGGGCGGGTAATCCGAGCTCTGGGTGACGAAGATGCCGGCGTCGAGAAAGCTGCGCACCGCGAACATGCGCTCGAGCCGCTCCGGGCCGTATTCCCGCATCTTCTCGCCGTGGTAGTAGACGTAAGTCGAAAACGGGGTCGGGATGGCGCCCAGGGTCCGGATGCGCGCCACGAGTGCGTCGTTGATGACCGTGCAGTGTTCGATCCGGAAGCGCGGATCGCGACGCGGGTGCTCGCGCTGGAGGCGTTCATAGACGCTCAAGGTAATGTCGATGGCGGCGTCGCCGTTGGCGTGCGTTCCGATCTGCCAGCCGGCCAGATGGGCTTTGCGGGCTTGCTCGTAGAGCTGCTCAGGCGGCGTCACCAGGAGTCCGAAATCATCCGGCCGGCCGACGTAGGGTTCGGCCAGCCGCGCCGTGCGCTCCGAGATCGAGCCGTCGCAGACGAGCTTGGCGCCGCCGACCTTGACCCATTCGTCGCCGAGCCCCGTGCGAATCCCCGCGGCCAGCATCTCGTCGAGGTGGGAGTGGTGAAGAAAGCAGTAGACGCGAAAGCGGAGGTCTCCGGACTCGCGCGCATCCTGGTACGCCCGGAGCTCCTCCGGGCTTGCTTCGGCGTCATGGACTGAAGTGATTCCGGAACGGGTCATCATCTCGGAAATCAGCTTCACCGCCCGCCGGTAGTCGTCTCGAGAGTACTCGCGAGGGATCTTGGCCCAGAACGGATGCGTTGCCGTTTCGGCCAGCCCGCCGGTCAACTCGCCTTCGGCGTCGCGCTCGAAGCGCCCGCCGGCGGGGTCGGAAGTGGATGCGGTGATGCCGGCCAAGCGCAGAGCGGTCGAGTTGACGTAGGCCGTATGGCCGCCGCGATGCTGGACCAGGATCGGATGCGCCGCCGAGGCCTGGTCCAGATCCCGGCGGTGGAGCTTGCGGCGTTCGGCGGTCTTCGTGTCGTCGTATTTGAAGCCCACCACCCATTCTCCCGGGGGCGTCCGCGCCGCCCGCTCGCGGAGCGCCGCCACAATCTCGGGGATCGACCGCAGGTCGCAGTCCACCCAGCGCAAGTGGCGGATGCCGGCATAGACCGGGTGCGTGTGCGCATCGATGAAGCCGGGCACGACGGTCTTGCCTTCCAGGTGAACTTTGCGCGTGCGCGCGCTCGCCAGCGCCAGCACGCCGGCGCTGGAGCCGACGGCCAGAAACCGGCCCGCCCCGATCGCGACCGCTTCGGCGCGCGGCTGCGCCGGATCCATCGTGTAGACCCGGGCGCCGTAAAGGATCAGTTCCGGCTCCAGTTTCTTAACGCCGGCCCAAGCCGCCGCCGATTTCAGCAGGTCGCGCCGGGAAAGCATCTTCGCCTCCGAGCGACCGCCAGTGTAGCATAGCGGGGCCCGGCCACTACCGGCCCGGCGGCGCGACGACTCCGGAGGGCGGCGGGCCCGCCACGGCGCCGTTACCGGATCGGGATCCGGCCACCGTGCCACGGGAAGGCGTACGTCGGCCGATTTGCGAAGCGCCGGGTGCCGATTTCGAGCCGGATCCCGGTTCCGGGCAACAGCCGCACCCGGAAACAGTGGTGGTTCACCGTCGCGGTTTCGGCGGCCAGTTTGGGCTCGGGGCGCAAGAAAAAATCCGGATGGTCCGGCTCGCGGTCGATGCGGCGCTCATAGCGCACCGTGGTGAACTGATGTTCACCGAAAGCGCCGGCCTGGACGATCACTTCGCGGTCTTCGAACGGACTGACGTTGATGAGCACGAGGACCGTGCGCTCGGCTTCGATCTTTTCCACCAGCGCCGCCACGTCCGGCGGCAGGCCGGGCCGGCGGCGGCCGGGATCGAAGTAGCGCACTCGGGCGTGCAACAGACCTCCGTTGTAG
>JBBIMZ010000184.1:0-7264 GCA_037444135.1 Solibacteraceae bacterium | reverse complement strand
CGCCCACGGCGGCCTGGGCAGCTATCACGGGCGGCTGTTCTGGAACTTTCGCAACGACGTACTCGACGCCGTGCCGCACGAGGTGACGCAGACCGGAGGGAACAAAGGGATTCTCCGGCGGAACCAGTACGGATTCAACATCTCCGGCCCGATCATCATTCCGAAGCTCTATCACGGCGGACGCAGCTCGTTCGTGTCGGTCTCCTACGAAGGGGTTCGTGAGACGATCGGCCGTTCCTATCTGCGCACGATCCCCACGCGGCCGGAGCGTACCGGGGATTTCGGCCAGGTTGTGGACAAGGCCGGC
Source organism: Solibacteraceae bacterium (assembly GCA_037444135.1). GTDB lineage: Bacteria > Acidobacteriota > Terriglobia > Bryobacterales > Bryobacteraceae > CALKXJ01. Next base: position 6,957 of record JBBIMZ010000184.1, on the reverse strand, counting down.
GAGCTGCTGCCGATCTTCGACCCTGCGAGCACGCGGCCGAACCCGAACTTCAACCCGGCCTTGCCCGTCTCGCTCGACAATCTCCAGTATCTGCGCGATCCGTTCCCCGGAAACCGGATTCCGGCGACTCGCCTGGATCCGGTCGCGGTGAATGCCATCCGTTACTATCCGGAGCCGAACACGAACATCGGGCCGTTTTTCCAGAATAACTACTCGATCTACGCCCCGGAGACGAACACCGCCGACGGCATGCGGGCCAAGGTCGAAAACACGTGGCGCGGGCGGCACCGGTTTTCGCTCGGCCTGGCGTTCTCGAACGGATTTGCGTCGCCGGCGCGGTTTTTTCCTACGATCGCCAATCCCGGAGGACCGGACCGGGATTTCCGCTCGCGCAGCATCTCGCTCGACCATGTCTTCACGGCGTCGCGCAACAACATCAACACCTTTCGCTTCCAGGCGAGCACCTGGGTCTCGGAAAACGCGGGAGCGACCGACGAGGAAGGCAAGCCCTTTCCGATCTACCGGTTTCCGCCTTACCTGTCGATGGGCCGGGCGTATCCGATCTCGCGGACGGCGAACACCAGTTACGAGATCTCCGACGGATTGTCCACGCGGCAGGGCAAGCACAGTTTGCGGATGTCGGCCGAATGGGGATGGAACCAGGTGAACTCTTACTGGTCGCAATATCCGTCGGGCCGGTTCGACTTCTCCGACGGATTGACCAGCCTTCCCGGCATCGTCAACACGGGCCACGCTTTCGCCAGCTTTCTGCTGGGACAAGCGCGGTTTGCCGAAAGCAGTCTCATCGAGCACCCGTCGTACTTTCGCAGGATGCGCGGCGAGTTTCAGCTTCGCGACGAGTGGGAACTCCGGCAAGGACTGACGCTGACGACGGGAGTGGCCTTGAACATCTACACGCCGAGGATCGAGAAATACGACCGGCAATCGACCGTCGATCTGAAGGCGATCAATCCGGCCAACGGGCGCCCCGGCGCGCTCGTGTTCGCCGCCCGGGGCGGCGAGGGGCGGGCGTTTCAGCCGAACCAGTACCGGCCCGACGTATGGGCGTCGGTGACCTGGAGTCCGTTCGAGAACAGCAAGACGGTGCTGCGGGCCGGCTGGCAGCGGCGCTATTCCTACATTCCCCTGTACTCCGGCCAGTGGGGCACGCAGGGCTTCAACGGTACGCCGACCTACATTACGCAGAACGCCCAACTGGAGGCGGCGGCTGTGCTCGCCCGGGGCCTGCCGCCGCCGCTGTATCCGCCGCCCGACCTGCGCCCGGAAGCAGCCAACGACACCGTCGCCGACCTGATCGACCGCTCCGGGCGCGTACCGCGGTATACCTACGCCAACGTTTCGATCGAGCGCCAGTTCCCCTGGTCGCTGGTGGTGTCGGCCGGCCTCTCGCACGTGCGGGGCCGGGACGTGCTGGTGGGCAACGAAGGGGCCAATCCAAACGCCATCCGCCTCGATGCGCTGCGGTACCGCGACGCGCTCAACGACGAGCAGTTCAACCGGTCCTTGCGGCCCTTCCCGCAGTATCAGCGCTTCGACGTCTACAGTTCTTATCCCGTGGGCCGCTACGCCCGCGACGAGTTTTTCCTGCGGCTTGAAAAGCGCACCTCGGCAGGCCTGTCGTTGCGGGCCACCTACGGCTTTTCCAAGCAGTTCGACGACTACTCGGGGCGCGAGGGGCTTCAGGATTACTACCACCGGGAGAAGGAGTGGTCTTTGACGCCTTGGGCGAGCCCTCATGTGCTTTCGCTCAGCTACATGTACGAGCTGCCGTTCGGACCCAACAAGGCGTGGTTCACGGCCACGGACTGGAAGCGCCACCTGGCGGGGGGCTGGATGCTCAGCGGCGAGACCAGTTACGCCGGCGGGGGACCGATTACACTGGTGCCGCTGTACAATAACACCGGCGGGGTGGTCCGGGCCCTGTACGTCAATCCGGTGCCTGGCGAGAATCCGCACGTAGCCGATCCCGGCCCGATGCTGTGGTTCAATCCGAAGGCTTTCGTCAATCCGCCGGATTTCTCGATCGGCGCGCTCTCGCGGACGCACCCGACGCTGCGCAACCCTGGGAGCCAGAACCACGATCTGTCGGTGACCAAGCGCTTCAGCCTGGCCGCCGAGCGCTCGCTGGAGCTGACGGGGACGGCATTCAACTTCATCAATCACGCCAACTGGAATCCGCCGGACGCGGAGATCGGCTCGGAAGAAGCGCCCAACGTCAACGCCGGCCGCATCATCGGCTCGCACGGCGGGCGCGTGATCCAGTTGGGTTTGCGATTCACGTTTTGAGTGCTGCGCCTTCTGTTGACATCGCTGCTGTCGGCCGCCTGCATGACGGCGGCGCCCCGCGAACAGGCGGGCATGATCCGCGTGCCCGTCTGGAGCGACGGGGGCGCGCCGTTGCAGCCGGACCAGCTCTCTGTCACCATCGACGGCAAGCCGGCGCCGGTCGTCCGGGTGCACGGCCCGAGCGATCCGCTGATGCTGCTCGTGGTGCTGGATTTGGTGGCCGACTTGAGCGAGATCGATCTGGCCCGGGAGGCTCTCCTGGCGGCGATCCGCGAGATGCCGCCAAACGTCTACGTCGCGCTCCTGCGCGCCCAGGACGGCTTGCGCGTTCTGCTCGACCCCACCACCGACCGCGACGCGATCGCCGAAGCGATCCTCTCGTTTCCGGTCAGCGGCCGCCCGGCGCTGCTCGAGACCGTGGAAACGGCCAGCCAACTGGCCGACTCGATTCTCGAGCGCGCGCCGGTGCGGATGGCGCTGCTGTACGTCAGCGACTCCAACATTTACAACTACCGCGAGGATTTCACCAATCCGGTGATCAACTACAGCGACAGCCGGGACTTGAGTCGGCGCTTCCCCGAGGGGCTGGTGCGGGATCGCATCGCCAAGCTGGCGACGAAACTGAGCGCCAGCCAGACGCCGTTGTTCATCACCCACCTGGAATTCCGAACGGACCGGCTCAACGAAGCCTATCAGAACGGGCTCATGCAGCTGGCCTCGGTGACCGGCGGCCAAGCGGTGTTTTGCCGGTCGAACGCGGAGATCCAGCCGGCGATCGCAAATACGATCAAGACGATTCTTTCCCACTACGGTCTCGATCTCCAGGTGCCGCCCGGGGCGGGCGACAACGTGGCGATCAAGATCGAGAGCAACCAGGGCAATCTGAATCACCGAACCCGGTTTCGGTTGAAGAAATGACGAGAAGAGAGAACCCATGACTGGCCGGCGGGTATCATTGATATGGCTGGTGGCGCTGACCGGCGCCATCGCCCTGTTCGTGCCGCTGTGGGTGGTTCCGCGGATGCGCTGGACGGCGGAGCAACAGCGGAAACTGGAGCAACTGGCGGCGGAGCGGGCCGAGCTGGCGGCGCGCGTGGACGAGCTCCGGCGCGATCTGGAGCAGCTCCGCGAGGCTGCCGGGCAGCCCCGCCCGGAGGGTGCTCCCCGGTCCACGGCCGAGGCGGCGCTCACCGAGCAGGAGCGCGCCAAGCGGCTCGAGCAGGTCCGCCTGCTGGCTGCGGCGCAGGAGAAGCTGGCGCAGGCGGCTTCCACGATTGTGGCGCTCGAAGAACGCGTGCACGAACTCGAGCAGGCGGTGGCTAGGATCACCGAGGAGAACAAACGCCTGGCGGCTTCCGAAGCGGACCTGACCGGGCGGCTCGAGAGCGCCAACCGCGTCATCGAGACGATGCAGGAAGAGCTGAAGAGCAACTCGGGACGCCTGGTCCGGCTGGAAACCCAGAACCGCTCACTGAACCAGCGCTACGCCGATGCGCAGAAAAAGCTCACCCGCGCCGCGGAACTTCTCAAGGAGCTCGAAGGCGTGCAGCGCCGCCAGGAGGCGCTGTTGTCGGGACTCGCGCAGCGCTACCGCGAAGTCAACGACCAGCTTCGCTCCAGCGCGTTGCGGCGCGCCAACACCGAGGAGCAGGGACAGTCTTCCGGAGTGGACCTGTCCCGGATCGAGAACCTGGTGAGCCTGGCCGAAGAGGATCTGCGGCAATTGCAGAGCCTGAACGCGCGGGCGGCCCGCATCCGGAACGAGCTGCCCCGGTAGCGCGGGGAGATGTTTCCAGAACGGCAATTGCACGGCTCGATGAGACTCAAAGGCAAGATTGCGATCGTCACGGGCGGCGGCAGCGGCATCGGCAAGGCGACCGCCCTGCTGTTTGCGCGCGAAGGGGCCTGGGTGGTGGCCGCGAGCAACCGGCCGTCGGACCATCCGGCGGTCGAAGAGGCGGCGCGAGGCCTGCCCGGCCGGCTGATCACAGCGGAAGCCGACGTCAGCCGCGAGGAGGATGCCGCCCGGATCGTGGCGCTCGCTGTCGAGCGGTTCGGCGGGCTGGACATCCTCGTCAACAACGCCGGCATCGTCTCGTTCGGCACGGTGACCGAGACGAGCCTCGAGGACTGGCAGCGGCTGGTGGACGTGAACCTCAAGGGAGCGTTCCTGTGCTCGAAGTACGCCGTGCCGGAGATGTTGAAGCGCGGCGGAGGCGCCATCGTCAACGTGAGCTCGATCAACGGCATTCGCGGCAATCACCGCCTGGCGGCCTACGCCGCGACCAAGGGCGGCGTGGTGTCGCTGACGCACGCGATGGCGCTCGACTACGCGCCCCACAACATCCGCGTCAACTGCGTCTGCCCCGCCACGATCGAGGACACCGGCCAGGCGGCGCTCGCCTGGGAGCTGGCGGAGGATAAGGAAGCCTGGCGGCGCTATTTGCTCGAAAAGCATCCGCTCGGCCGGCTCGGCCGGAGCGAGGAGGTCGCCAGCGCGATTCTGTTTCTGGCGAGCGACGAAGCCTCGTTCATCACCGGCGTCACGCTGCCGGTCGATGGAGGCCGCTCGATTCGATGACGGCGGGCAGCGGGCGCGCCGGAGGGACTTCGCGCAATCCATCCGGCGTGAGCCCGCCGATTTCGACCTCGATCAGGCGGTTGGCCGGGCGCGTCTGCGCCAGCTCGACCTTCAGGTAGTTCTCCGTCAGGGCGGTCCGCTCTTGTCCCAGCGTCACGGCGGAAAGCTTCAAGCCGACCATGCGCTGCCGGAACTCCAGGTTTTTGGCTGCCGCGAGCTCGCGCAGCACGCGGTTGCGCTCCTTGCGCACGGCGACGGGGACTTGGTTTGCCATTCCGGCCGCGGGCGTGCCCGGCCGGGCCGAGTAGGTAAAAACGTGCAGATAAGTGAAGGGCAGCTCTTCGATGAACCGGCGGTTTTCTTCGAACTCGGCATCCGTCTCGCCGGGAAAGCCCACCATCACATCGGCGCCGATGGCGGCGAGCGGCATGGCGCGCCGGGCCTTCCAGATGCGGTCGGCGTAGTGCTGGGCGCGGTAGCGGCGCCGCATCCGCCGCAGGACGGCGTCGGAACCGGTTTGCAGCGGAGCATGGACATGCTTGGCGATGCGCGGCGAGGAGGCCACGAGCTCGATCAGCTCGTCGGACCAGTCCATCGGCTCGATCGAGCTGAGCCGGATGCGTTCGACGGGCGTTTCCTCGAGCAGCCGCCGCAGCAGGTCGGCCAGGCGCAGGCGGCTGCCGGGCTCCCTGCCCCAGCGCCCCAGGTTGATCCCGCTGAGGACGACTTCGCGGTAGCGCTCGGCGAGGCGCCGCACCTGATCGACGACGACCTCAGGCGGTGCGCTGCGGCTCCGGCCCCGAACGAACGGGATGATGCAGAACGAGCAGCGGTTGTTGCACCCGTCCTGAATTTTCAGGTTCGGCCGCGTGCGTTCTCCGAAGGCGTCTTCGACCGGAGCGGCGAGGAAATCCCTCTGCGCGAAGATATCGCCGACGTAAATCTGGCCGTGATAGGGCGCTGCGCCTAGCGGACCGCAGAGGATCTCGGGGATCTGGAGTTTGTGGGAGTTGCCCACCACCCAGGTGACGCCGGGCAGGGCGGCCAGTTCCTCGGGCGCCCGCTGGGCGTAACAGCCGGTGACCAGGATCCGGGCGCCGGGATTCTCGGCGTGGACGCGACGGACGGCCTGGCGGACGTCTTCGTCGGCCGCCGCCGTCACCGTGCAGGTGTTCACAATCACCAGATCGGCGTCGCGGGGCCGTTCAGCCGCCGCGAGCCCGTGCCGGTGGAGCAGACAGGCCAAAGCGGCGCCGTCGGCCTGCGCTGCGCGGCAGCCGAAATTCTGAATGAAGAACGTTCCCACCTTCCCCAATTGTAGCGGGAGGGGCCGAGCCGCCCCCGGCGCCGCGGCGCTACAGTGGGAGTGCAGGCGAGGTGAGCGTGGCAAGTTCAGCGGAGCGCCCGCAACCGCCGCGGGTCGTGATCGCGGGCGCGGGCGTCATCGGAGTTTGTACGGCGTATTTTCTGGCCAGAGGCGGAGCGCGCGTCACGGTAGTCGAGCGCGCCGAGGTGGGCAACGGGGCTTCGTTCGGCAACGCCGGGGTGATCGCGCCCGGACACCCGCCCATCACCAAGCCCGGCCGGGTCAAGCAGGCGCTCCGGTCGCTGTTTCGACCGCTGAGTCCGATTTATGTGGCGCCGCGGGCGGATCCGGCGCTGGCCGCTTGGCTGTGGACCTTCGCGCGCCACTCGACGGAGCGGTGCGTGGCCGAGGCGATGCGCACGCTCGGGCCGATGGGACAACTGAGCCTGCGGCTTTTCGACGAACTGGTGGCGGAGGAGCGGCTCGATTGCCACTACCGCCGCCGGGGCTACTACGAGGTTTGCCTCACCGAGGCCGCCCTCCGCGCCGCCGCCAAGGAAGCCGAGTTCGTGCGTGGTTATGGGTTCCGCGCTGAAGTTCTCCCCGGTGCGGAGCTGCGCCGGCGCGAGCCGAGGCTGAACGAGAAGGTTCTGGGAGGGGTCTTCTATCCCGAGGCGGCTACCGTGAATCCGCACCGGTTCGTGCTGGAGCTCGCGGAGCGCGCGCTTGAGCGCAACGCCCCGGTGATCGCTCGCCATGACCA
>JBBIMZ010000183.1:0-7314 GCA_037444135.1 Solibacteraceae bacterium | reverse complement strand
CGCGGACGCCGTCGGGCAGGCGGTGCTCTGGGGGCTGGCGTTGCACAAGATTCCGGAGGGGCTGGCTCTCGGCATCATGCTGCGGGCATCGGTGCGGTCCTGGGCGGGCGCGCTGGGCGGGTCGCTGGCGGCGCAGGCGCCGATGATCGCCGGCGGCTGGATCGAAGCGTGGGTGGCCCCCGGTTTGAGCGATTCGGGAATCATGGTGCTGCTGGCGCTGGCCGGCGGCAGTTTCTTTTTCCTCGGCGCTCACGCCGTCCACGGCGAATTCCAGCGCGAGCGAGCGCCGGGGGCGCTGGCGGCGGCGGCCGCCGGATTCCTGGTTGCGGCGCTGCTGCCGCACCTTGTGGCAGGGCTCTTTATGCACTGAACGGCGCTTCCGGCGGCCGCAGGGCCACCTCCACGAGGGTGCCCTCCTCGATCGAGCTGTCCGGGTGGGTGATGACCGTCTCGCCCTCCCGGAGGCCGGCGAGAATTTCCGCCTGAAGGCCGTTGCGATGGCCGATTTGGATCGCGCGGCGGCGAGCCACACCCTGCTCGATGACGAAGACGGCCCAGCCGTCGTCGTGCCGGAACAGCGCGCTGGCGGGCGCCACCAGCAGGTCCCGGCCCTCCCAAAGGATGAACGTGGCTTCGACCCGGTAGCCGTCCCCGAGCCGCTCCCATTTCTCCGGCGGCGACGTGATGTCGCTGATGACGCGCACCCGCTGCTCTTCGACGCCGAGGGCGGAGATCTTGGTGAAGGCGTGGGGTTCGACGCGCCGCACGCGGCCCTCGAGGGGCTCCGGCCCGCCCCAGCGCTCGAAGATCACGCGCATGCCGGGCGCGATTTTCACCGCGTCGTCGGAGAGCACTTCCACTTCGACTTCGAGCGAGCGGGCGTTGCCGATCTCGAGTAACGGGTCGCCCGGGCGAACCACGCCCTCGCTTTCGCGGATCACTTTGAGGATCCGGCCGCTGACCGGCGCCGCGACCGTGACCAACTCGCCCCCGCTCACGGCAGCCGAGGCCGCCGAGTATTTGAGGGCGGCGCGCGCCACTTCCAGCTCCGAGGCGGCCAGCTCCACGGCATGCTCGGCGGCGCGGCGGGCCGCCTCGGCCCGGCGGGACTCGGTCAAGGTGCGTTCGAGGCGGTCCTTGGGGACGTCGCCCGTGGAAACGAGCGTGCGGACGCGAGCCAGTTCGGCCTCCCAGTAGGCGGCGTCGGCGCCGGCCGCCGCCAGTTGTTCCTGCGCCCTCCGCCAGGCTGCCTCCGCCGCCGCCACGCGCGCCTCGGCCTCGGCGCGGCTCCGGGCGTCGAGCGTCTGCGGGCGGAGCGGTTCGATCTCCACCAGAGGCCGATCCCGGCTTACGGCATCGCCGACCTTCCAGGAAATTCGCCGCATGTAGCCGGCTACGGGAGCGGAGACCACGAACCGGTCCGAAACGCGCGTCTTGCCCTCCTCGACCACACTGACGCGGAGCGTGCCGCGCCGGACCTGGTCCGCCTCGACCAGCACCGGCCGCGGCCGGTAACCCCAGGCGATCAACAACACGACGCCCGCGGCCAGCAGCCCGATCAGGAACCACCGCTTCCAGTGCATGGGCCTTATTCTTTGGTCTTCAGAACGGCCACCAGATCCAGGCGGTCCAGCTTCCGCTTGACGGCCAGGGCGGAAACGACGCCGGAGGCGAGCACGACGATCGCCGCAAAGGAATAGCTGCGCGGTTCGACGATGAGCGGAATGCGGAACAGATCGGTTTCCAGGCCCGTGATCATTTGGGCGCACAGAGCCCGGCCGACCGCGAAACCGGCGGGAATGCCGGCCAGCGTCAGCAGCGCCATCTCCCCCAGCAGGATGTAGGCGATCTCGCCGCGCGTAAAGCCGAGCACGCGCAGGCTGGCCAGATCGCGGTTGCGCTCGGAGAAAGCGATCCGAGCGCTGTTGTAGACCACGCCGAAGGCGATGCTGCATGCCAGCAGCGTGTTGAAGAAGGCGAACGTGAGCATCTGCTTGGCCAGCGTCTCGTAGAAGTTCCGCAGCCCCTTCTCGCGCGAGGACGCGCCGGCCACCAGCGGGACTTCCTTGAGCTTCGCATAGACGGAGGCCTGATAGCGTGAGTCGGTCTCCAGGTAGGCGCCGGAGACCGCCGGCCCTTCGCCGAGCATCCGGTTCAGCGCCCCCAGTTCGGTGTAGGCCTGGACGCCGACCCATTCGCGGACCAAGCCCACGACAGGCTCTTCGAGCACCTGCCGCCGGCCTTCGAGAACCTCCACAGTGAGCGTCTGGCCGGCGCGCACGCCCAGGATCTCCGCCAGGTGGTCCGTCAGCAGAAGGCCGCGCTCGGGAACCTCGAGGGGCCGGAGCTCACGGTCCAGGAGCCGGTAGAGCGTCGCGCGGCGCGGCACCCCGCGGATGGCCGTGCGGTAGCTGCGGTGCTCGAAGCGCAGGCGCACGGCGACCGAGCGGAACGGTTCGGCGTGTTCGACGCCTTCAAGGTTCGCCAGCGAATAGAGCGCGCGGGCCGAGACCGGTTCGACGAAGGTTACGGCCAGGTCCTCCTTCTTGGCGAGCTTGAACTGGATGTTGACCATGTAGTCGGTGGCGTCGCTGAAGAAGCGTCCCACCACCAGGATGCCGCAGGCGAAGGCCACACCGACGACGGTGAGCAGCGCTTTGACCGGGCGCCGCTCGATCGACCGCAGAATCATCTTCGTCGGCGGCGCCAGGCGCCTGAGGCCGAGCCGTTCGATGACGCTGACGCGGTAGCGCGCCGGCGCGGCCGGCTGCATGGCCTGGGCCGGCGGCAGCAGAGCCGCCTGAATCACCGAGTAGAGCGTTCCGAGAAAGGCTGCGCCCGCCGTCACGAATGTCGCCGTCAGCACGGCGGCCGGCCGCAACTGGTACAGCAGGAACGGGAACCGGTAAAAGTCCATGTACAGGCTGCTGAGACCCCGCCCGAGCCAGACGCCCGCCGCGATGCCGCCGGCGACGCCCACCAGCACGATCACGACGACGAACTTCAGATAATGCCCGACGATGGCTCCGTTGCCATAGCCGAAGGCCTTGAGAATGGCCACCTGCTCGCGCTGCGTCGCCATCAGCCGCCCGACGACGACATTGAGCAGGAAGGCGGCGACGCCGATAAAGATGATCGGAAACATCGTCGCCATCCTCTGAAGTTGCCGCATCTCTTCCGACAGGTAGCGGTGCGAGATCTGGTCTTTGCGACCGTAGGCGCCGAGGCCGCCGTACGGGCGGAGCAGGTCGTCGAGCCGGTCGATCACGTCGCCTTCCCGGGCGCCGGCTGTGAGCGTCAGCGCCACCGTGTTGAAGGCGCCCTCCATCTCGAAGGCGCTGCTGAGCGGCGTGCGGGCCATCCAGAGGATGCCGTAGCTTTCAAAATCCGGGATCACGGCGCCCGGCTGGAGCTGGTAGATGAACTCCGGCGAAAGCGCAATGCCGGCGATCCGCAGCCGCCGCTTCCGGCCGCGAATCGTCGCCGCGATCCGGTCGCCCGGTTTCAAGCGGTGGGCTTCGGCGAAGGCCTCGCTCAGCAGGACCTCGTCCTCGCGCGAGGGATCGAGAGGACGCCCCTGCCGCAAGTAGACGCGATTGAGCAGCGGCTCGCCGTGATCGGGCAGCGAGCAGATCTGACCGGACACCGGGTCGGGGTACCCTTCGATATCGAGCATCACAGGCGCGAAGACCCGCGTCTCCACGTGCTGGACGCCGGGGATCGCTTCGATCCGGGACCGCAAGCTTTCCGGGGCCCGCTTGAGCGACGCGAAGACCTCGGCGAAGCGGTAGTCGCGATAAAAGACCAGTTGCGTGCGCCGGAGCGAATCGAGCGTGCTCACCGACATGATGAAGGTGGCGATGCCGCCGGCGATCACCAGCGCGATGGCCAGCGCCTGGCCCTTCATGCCCCACAGATCCCGGAGCAGCTTGCGATCGAGCGCCCGCATCGCCGCCTACCAGCGCAGCTCCCGCGCGCTCTTCCTGTGCGAATTGCGCTCGATGGACACGATAAGCCCGCCGCTGAGATGGACGATCCGATCGGCCATGGCCGCGATGTCGGCGTTGTGAGTGATCAGCGCGGTGGTGGTGCCGAGCTCGCGGTTGACGCGCTCGATCGCCTCGAGCACGACGACTCCGGTCGCCGAATCGAGCGCCCCGGTCGGTTCGTCGCACAGCAGCACGGCGGGGTTCTTGGCGATGGCGCGCGCGAGGGCGACGCGCTGCTGCTGGCCGCCGGAAAGCTGCGAGGGAAAGTGGTCGAGGCGGTCGGCCAGCCCGACCAGGGCCAGAGCCTCCTCCGGTTTCATGGGATTGCGCACGATCTCGGTGACGGCGGCGACATTCTCCCGCGCCGTCAGGCTCGGAATCAGATTGTAGAATTGGAAGACAAACCCGACGTGATGGCGGCGAAACTCGGTGAGTTCGCGGTCGCCGGCGCGCGTCAGGTCGCGGCCCAGGTACAGCACCTGGCCGGCGGTGGGCCGGTCCAGCCCGCCGAGGATGTTGAGCAGCGTGGACTTGCCGCTGCCCGACGGGCCGAGCAGCACCACCAGCTCGCCGCGATAAAGATCCAGATCGACCCCGCGCAGCGCCGGTACTTCCACTTCCCCCATCCGATAGATCTTCGTGACGCCGCGCGCTTGGAAGACGGCCTCGTGGTTCGAAGCGGGCGAGGCGCCGGCCGCCACGAAGCTCCTCAAACTGCGCCCGCGGCGACGGGCCGCGCGGCGGGGAAGGTGAAGCGGAAGGTGGCGCCTTCGCCGGGGCGGCTGTCAAAGTCGAGTTTGGCGCCGTGAAGCTGCACGACGCGGTAAGTCATGGCCAGGCCGATCCCGGAGCCCCGCCCTTTGGTCGTAAAGTACAGATTGAAAATCTTGTCGCGAATCTCAGGGGCGATCCCGCATCCCTCGTCCGAAACCGAGAGCACATAGCCGCCCTCGCCCGGCGCGACGCTGAGGCGAACCCGTCCCGGCCGCCGCATGCTCTCGATCCCGTTGAGCACCACGTTCATCACCGCCTGCCGCAACAGCGATCGGTCGGCGCGAACCCGGGCCGTTTCCACCTGCGCCTCGGCCACGACGGCGACGCCCCGCTGGGCGGCGCCCGGGGCGAGCAGGGCGGCGATCTCGCCGGCGAGCTCCACCAGGTCGGTCTCCTCCAGACGCAACTCGAGCGGCCGGGTGAAATCGAGCAGCGTGACGACCATCCGGTCGAGTGTCTTGATTTCCCGGCCGATAATTTCGATCTCTTCACGCAGCTCCGGCGCCCGCTCACCGAGTTGGAGGCCGAGCAGCTGAATGTGCGTGTAGATGGAATTGAGCGGGTTCTTGATCTCGTGCGCCACGCCTTCGAGCAGGCGGCCGATGGCCTCGCGGCGGTAGGATCCGTCGAGCTCGGACTCGAGCTGGCGCCGTGATTCGGCGTCCCGCAGCGTGACGACGACGCCGAGCCGCTCGCGGGAGGGGAAATCCTCGATCACCTCGACGCCGACCAGAAGCTGGATTTCCGAACCGTCCGGCAGGCGCGAGACGGCCCGGTGGCCGCTGAGTCTTTGCCGGTGCTCGACGGCGGCCGCGACCAAGGCCCCGAGAGCGCCCGATGGGGGAAACAACTCCTCGAGCGGGCGCCCGATCGCCTCCCAGCGGCCGAGGCCGAGGAAGCGGTCGGTGGCGCCGCCGGCGATGACCAGCCGGTGCTGGCGGTCGAAAAGCAGGATGGCGTCCTCGAGCCGCGCCAGCAACTGATCGACCCGGCCCCGCAATTCGTCGGCGCTCCGGCTGGCGCCGTGGATGCGCTTGCCGAGCAGCGCCAGCTTCGACTCGATGGCCGCCAGTTCCCGGTCCTGCGGCGCCGCCGGCAGCTCGGCCACCGCCTTGCCTTGCGCGATCTGGTCGATGATGCGCGCGACGCGCTCCAGCGGACGGCCGGCGAGCCGCGCCAGGAGGGCGGCCAGCACCGTCGAGGCGAGCAGGCACAGCAGGCTCACCGCCGCCAGACCGCGCAGTTGCGGTACGACGGCATCGCGCAACAGGACGGTCGACAGGATCACATGGATGGTAAACACCGGCTCGCCGGTCGCCGCCACCCCCAGCGGCACGCGCAACTGGAGGTCCTGCTGCGAGGTCAGCACCTGCCACCACTTGCGCCAGACGCCCTGCCGGGACCACTCCGCCAGACTCGGCACGGGCGGAACCGGCTTGGCCAGCCGCGCCGGATTCGAAGCGGCGATCACGCGGCCGTCCTCGTAGGCGATCGAGATCTCGACCACGGCGCCCGAGGCGGCCGTGGTCGAGATCAGAAAGGGCGGCAAGAGCGGGTCCTCGCGAACCAGCCGCAGCCAGCGCCGTTTCGCCTCGGCAAGATCGGTGCGCTCGAGGCGGCGTTCCTCGTCGAGAACACGGTGGATCAGATGATTTTTCACCTGCTCGCCGGACAGTTGAGCGATCCGGACCAGGTCCTCGATCTTGCTGTCAAACAGCCGCGCCATGTACAGGCCCGACAAGACGGCCACGACGGCGGCGACGATAGCCACGATCTCGATGGTCAGGCGTGTGCCGGGCCTCAAGCCTCCCACGTGCCGGCTCCTGTGCGGCGGGCTGTGCCGCTGTTGCGGTAGAGCTTGAGCTTGTTATGGAGCGTCTTCAAACCGATGCCCAGCATCGCGGCGGCGCGCGTCTTGTTGTTGCCGGCCAGCTCGAGCGTACGCTCGATCAACTCGCGTTCGACGTCGCGGAGCCGGGCGCCGAGCGGCACGTAGATTCCGGCTTCGGCCCCGGATGTCGGCGGCGCGGCCGGAGCCAGACCGCTCAAGGCCGGCGGCAGGTGTTCGCGGCGGATCGAGCCCTCTCCGGCCAGAATTACGGCGCGCGCAAGGACGTTGCGCAATTCGCGGACGTTGCCCGGCCAGTCGTGCCGGCTCAGCAGATCCAGCACCCCCGCCTCCACTTCCGCGACGCGGCAACCATATTTCTGGTTGAGCGCCGCCAGCAGCGACTCGATGAGCAGCGGCAAATCCTCCTTGCGCTGCCGCAGCGGCGGCATCCGGATGTGGAACAGGTTCAGGCGATAGTAAAGGTCCAGGCGCAACTCGCCTTTCCGAACGGCCTCCTGGGGATCTTTGTTGGTGGAGGCGAGCACCTGTACGTCGACGGGGAACTCGCTCTTGCCGCCGAGGCGCCGGACGCGGCCGTCTTCGAGGACCCGCAGAAGCTTGGCCTGCGTTCCCACCGGCATGTCGCCGATCTCGTCGAGCAACAGCACGCCTCCGTGGGCCAGTTCGAAGCAGCCGGCGCGGCTGGTGACGGCGCCAGTG
>JBBIMZ010000182.1:0-7322 GCA_037444135.1 Solibacteraceae bacterium | reverse complement strand
GCGCCGCTCGGCTGAGGAGATCGCGCGGTCGGGGGACTCGATCGGCGGCAACCTGGACGCCTTTACGGCCAAAGAGCTGGTGAGCTTCAACACGAAGGTGCTCGACGAGCACCTGCCCCTCGCTTTCGAAGTGCTGGCGGATCTGGTGCTGCGCCCGTTGTTCCGCGAGCAGGACATCGAGAAAGAGAAAGCCGTCGTGCTCGAGGAACTCAAGATGGAGAACGACAGCCCGGAGTACTTAGTGCACGAGCTGTTTGCGGGCCGCTTCTGGAAGAATCAGCCGCTGGGCATGCCGATTCTGGGGACGCGCAAGACGATTCAAGGATTCAACCGGCCCGTGCTCGAGTCCTTCTTCCATGAGACTTACCGTCCGGCGAACATTATCATCACGGCGGCGGGAAACCTCAAACACGCCACGCTGCTCGAACTCGCCGAACGGGAGTTCGGCGGCCTGAAGGACACCGGGCGGAAGCCCCGGATCTCGGTAGCCCATCCTCATCCCCACATCCTCCTGAAGAGCAAGAAGGCGCTCGAGCAGGTGCATCTCTGTTTAGGCGTTCCTTGTTACCCGGTGGGTCACCAGTTGCGGTACGCCTGCTATGTGCTCAACACGATTTTGGGCGGCGGGATGAGCTCGCGGCTGTTTCAGACCATCCGCGAGAAGCGCGGCCTGGCGTATTCGGTCTTCTCCGAGCTCAACCTGTTCCAGGACACCGGCTGCCTGCTCGTCAGCGCCGGCACCTCGCTGGCGGCGGCCGAGAAGGTGGTGCAGCTCATCCTGGATGAATTCCGGCGCTTCAAGAACGAGCTGGTGACGCCGGAGGAGTTACGGCGGGCCAAAGACCAGCTCAAGGGCTCGCTGATGCTCAGCCTGGAGTCGACTTCCAGCCGCATGTCCAATCTGGCGCGCCAAGAGCTGTATTTCGGCCGCTTCTTCGATCTGGACGAGATCCTGGCCGGCATCGAAGCGGTGACGGCGGAGGAGCTGGCGCGGATCTCCGGCGAGTTTTTCCAGTCCGACAAGATCGCGCTGACGCTGCTCGGCGAATTGAACGGACTGCGCCTGGGCCGCCGGGATCTGGCGTGCTGATGCGGGCCGTCGGCCGCCCGGTGCGGTGTCGGCGGGACGAGGAGCAGCCACACTCGGCCGGTCATCAAAAGGTAGCTAGGTTCTCATTCGCGTGAACAGATAGACGCCGGCCAGCGAGAACACCAGACCGGGCGACCAGGCCGCCATCGCGGCCGGAAGCTGACTGAGATTCCCGATCTGTTCAAAGAGCTGGCTCAGCGCCCAGTAGGCCAGGGCGATCACGAAGCTGACGCCGACGCCGGCCATCGCGCCGCGGTGGCCCGTCAGGAAGGCGAAAGGGACCGAGAGCAAGCCCATGATCAAGGCAAACAGCGGCGCCGAGAATTTCTTGTGGTACTGTACGCGCAACCGCGAAGTGTCAAAGCCGCTCTGCTCGAGCTCGCGAAGGTAGGCGTCCAGCTCCACGAAGTTCATCTGCTGGTCCTGCTTGACCTCCTTGAGGAAGTATCCGGGGGGCTCGTCCAGGCCGGGGAAGGTCGCCGTCTGGCCGAGGAAATTCTGGTAGCCGGTGACGCGGACCCGCTCGAGCTCCCAGCTTTGCCCGTCCTGAAAGACCCAAGTGCTCAGCGAGGGCTCCCACCGGGCGCGCTCCGCCACGATGTGGCGGCGCAGGCGGAAGCTGTGCGGCGCGAGTTCGTAGACATTCACGCCGTACATGATGCTGGCAGCGGGATCGAAATACTTGTAATAGTAAATGCGCGAACCGCGGCCGAAGATCCACTTGCGGTCGGGCCGGAGATAGGTCTGCACCGGACGCCCTTTGATCTCGTTGCGGATGGCGTCCTGAATGCGGTTGGCCTCGGGAACGTAGTAATGATCGAAAGCGAACAGCGCCCCGCTGAGCACTCCCGAGGTCACCAGCACGGGGATCGCCAGGCGGTACAGACTGATCCCGCAAGCCTTCATCGCCGTAACTTCATTGTGTTTGGTGAGCACGCCGAAAGTTACCAGAACCGCCACGAGCACGGCCAGCGGCGTCGAATCGTAGATCAGCTTCGGCGTCAGAAACAGATGGTACGTCAGCACGCGCGCCATCGGGATCCGGTTCTTGACGATGTCGCTCAGCAGCTCGAAGAAGGTGAAGACGTGGGTCAGGGCGACGAAGGCGACCAGCAGCAGCGCGAAATAAAACAGGAAGCTCGCCAGAACGTAGGTGTCGATGATCTGGGGCAGAAGCGGCATCAGCGCGCGCCCGTTTCGGCGCGCCGCGGGGGCGGCGGAGAAGGAGCCCCGGAAGCGGCCCCACAGCGCTCCGAGACGGGACAGTACGGCGCCGAGGGGGTCGCGCTCGCCGGGCTTCTCCAGACGCGCCGCGAAGACGACGCCGGCCGCCGCCAGCAGCGCGTTGGGGGTCCAAACGGCCACTTCGACCGGCAAGCGCTCTTGCTTAGCGAGGCCGATCAGGCTGATCAGAGCCATGTAGTAGAGGAAGGCCACCGTCACGGTGAGAACGAAGGCCGCACCCCGGCCCGACTTTTGCGTCGAGACGCCGAGCGGCACGCCGGCCACGGCCAGCAGCAGGCAGGCGAACGGCAGCGCAAAGCGCTGGTGGAGCTCGATGCGCGCTTCGACGGAATGGCGCGCCTGCTCGATCAGCGGCCGTGTGTCCATCGAGGTGTACGCCCTGGCGACCTCGCGGCCGGGCGCCTTGGCTTCGAGCGCCTGCTCGCCTTTGGGAAAGGCGGTGCTGAAGTATTCACCCGGATTCCTGCCGACGTCGTGGGAGCTGCCATCGAACATCGACAGCTGGATCCGGTTATGGGTCGAGTCGGGCACGGCCAGGGCTTCGGTGGCGATGGTGATGCGCGGCTGGTCCCCGTAGTCCCGCGCCGAGGCGCCGCGCTGCTCCGCAGGAGTGACGTCGGCCATGAAGACATGGCGCCAGCGCACCAGCTGCCCCGGGATCACATCGCCGACGTAGATCACCTTGTTCGGAAACGACTCCTCGAAAACCCGCGGCTTGATCTCGGCCGTCACTTGCTCGGCCAGGAGTTGGTTGACGAGGCGGTAGGTTTCCCGGATCGACAGCGGCGTCAGCCACAGGGTGGCCGCGGCGGCCGCCGCCATGGCCGGCACGGCAAAGGCGGTGACCGGGTACAAGATCCGGCGCGTCGGGATCCCGGCGGCCCGCATTCCCAGGACCTCGCCGTCGCTGGACATGCGGCTCAGGCTCAGCAGGACGCCCACCAACACCCCGACGGGCACCGCGAAGGTAAGCGTCGGCGGGATGATCAGCAGAAACAGATAACCCACCGTAGGCCCGGTGGCGGAAGTCTGCACGAGGATCTCGAACAGCCTTCCCAGCTTTTGCAGAAACAGGACGAAAACAAACAGCGCGGTGCCGAAGCCGGCATTGGAGGCGATCTCGCGGAACAGCTTGCGGCTCAGCACCCCCATCGGAACCACTCACTGGGAAATCGACAGAGCCGGGGCCGGGACCAACGGCGGCCGCGGATAGGAATCGCGGACCGTTTCGAGCTCCATCTCCTCAAGCAGCAGCGAGGGCGCCACAACCGAGCAGCCGGCCACGTAGCCGCCGGCGCCGGCCAGCGCCAGCGGAGCCGTATTGGCCAGGAATTCAAAGAGATGGGACTCATCGGAAGCGGCCACGATGTCGCGCAGCAGCCGAGCCGAAAGGCTCCGGAATTCGAGGCCGCGCACCAGCTCTTCGCGGCCGTCGGCCCAGACGCGGTAGACGAGCAAAGGCCGGCTCAGCAGGCGGGCGCCGGCCCCGCGCAGGCGCGCGCCTGCCGCCATTCGCCGGAGTTCGCGCCCGTCGGCCGAGGAGGGGAAGTCCAGTTTCCGGATGAGGAGGCCGTAACCCTTGCCTCGCCGGCGGCTCAGCTCGATCAGTTTCTCCCGGAGCGCGGCGGCAGTCTCGGTCCGGGAGGCGGAAACGAAAAGATTGCTGATCGCGGAGGTGTTGGCCCCGAAAGCGCCGGGGAGGCGGGCCCTGCCGTTGGAGGCCGACGCCCCGCTGACGGGCTGGCGCGTAAGCAGAAACTGCTTCAGCACGCCCCGCTCGACGAGCGCCAGCGGCGCCGGAGCGACCCCTTCCATATCGACGCGGTAGCGGCCCAGCAGGCGGCGCCCGCGCCATTCGGCTTGTGTCGGATCATCGACGACGTCGATCCACTCCGGCAAGATCCTCGCTCCCAACCGGTCTTCGAACTCGCTCGGCTCGATCGGCGGCGTGCGGCCGGCTTCGGCGACCGGCCGGCGCACCGGCGCGAGGTTGCGGCCGAGCACCTGGGCCAGCAGTTGCGGCGCCGCGATGCCTTCCAGGAGCACCGGCCCGGTATAGCTGTCGCCGGCGGGCGCCTTAGCCAGCGCGGTGACGTTCTCAGCGACCCGAGCGGCAGTGCTCCGGAGCTCTAGGACAGTCGGTTCACGAGCCGGATCCTGCCAAGCCAGCGCCGCTGCGTCGCGCACGGGCATGCCGTCGGGCGCCTGGCCGTCGGCCCGGAACCGGATCCAGGCCAGCCAGTCCGGATATTGGATCCGGGTTCCTTCCGTATTGACCAGACGAGTCACCGTCAAACTGCCGCCGTAGTCGACCTGGGACGCATAGACCGCCGGATAGCCGCGAAAGATCGCGGAGAGCTCGCGGACGCGCCCCACCCACGGACCCTCGTCCGGGAGGCGCACCGCCGCCGACTCGAAAAACCGCGCCGGTTCAGCGCGGAAGAAGTCCGGTGTCGAGTCGCGCGCGCCCACGTTGCGCAGCGCGGCCCGCTTGCGCGCGATCGCCTCGACTGCACCTTTGTAGGCCGCATCGGTGGCCAGCCAGAAGTAGGTTCGTAGCGGCAGCGGACTGTCCTCGATCGGGACATCGCCGGCCGCCTGCGCCGCGCGGGCGAAGTAGTCCGTGAGGACGTAGTTGGTATTGTCGAAATCGTAGCTGCCGACCCGCACCGTCACGCGGGGGACCCGGAAGCGGCTCTGGTGGCGCGCCACAATGGCGCCGAGCGTGGCCGAAAGCGTGACGCTCGAGACGTCGTCGAGCGTGTACTCGATGAAGTAGGGCGCTTCGAGATCCGCCAGCCGGAGCGATCGCGACCGCTCGAGTTCGGCCTCCATCGCGTCCAGAACGGCATCCGGCGCCGATACGGCGCTCTGGCCGGCCCAGGCCGTCCAGACGGCCCAGATCAGCAGGACTGCTCGCCGCATCACTTTCCTCCGGCTTCCTGCGGCGGCGGCAGAATCGGGGGCCGGTCCTGGCCCGCGGGCTTTTTCTGGATTTCCAGTTCGGTGACGAGCAACGCGGGGGAGACGGCCGCCACGGGTACGCTGCCCGATTCGGCGCCGCAATAGCCGTTGAACACGCCCACCTGGTCGCTGGTGGCCGCGATCTTGGCGAAGCTCGCCAGCGGCGTCCCTACCAGGTCGGCGCCGCGCACCAGCTCATCCGGCCTTCCGTCGGCCCAGACGCGGTAGACCACCAGCGGAATCACTTTCCAGGCCTGAATCGCCCGCCGCTCGGTCAGCGTGTAACCGCCCGTAACGTGTTCAAAGGAATATCCGTACGGTTTGCCCTGCCGCCGGATCTCTTCGAGCAGCATCTCGCGCAGGCGCTCGGACGAAACCTGGCGCTCGGACTCGACGATCAGATTCGATTGGCGCGAAACTACCTCCATGCCCGGCTGCCGCCGCCCGTGGCCGTTCGAGTGAGAGAAACCGCGAATCGGCGACCGTGACATTAGGAAGGTCTTCATCACTCCGTTCTCGACCACCGGAACCCTCCGGGCCGCCACTCCCTCGTCGTCGAACCGGTAGGAGCCGAGCAGGTCGGCGCCGGCGGCCCGGCGCACGGTGGGATCGAAAATCACCGAAAGAAACTCCGGCAGCACGCGCGTGCCGACGCTCCTGGCGAACGTCTGCCCCTCGGTGATGTCCTTTTGCCGGTGGCCTTCGACGCGGTGGCCGAAAATCTCGTGGAAGAAGACCCCGGCGGCCTTCCCGGAGAGAATCGCCGGGCCGACGTAGGGCTCTATCACGGGCGCCCGCCGGAGCTGCGTCAGCACGGTCCCCACCCGCCGGATGGCTTCCAGGATCGCCTCGTCGCGCGGAAGGGGATTGTCATCGAGCGCCTCGAAGCTCTCACTGTCGGCCAAGTCCATGCCGTCGTCGGCCCTGGCCGTCGCCGCGATTTCCAGCCGGGCCATTCGCCGGCCATGCGTCAGCCGCGTGCCCTCGGTCGTGACTAGGTACTTGACTTCCCGTTGAGCCACGACCGAGACGCGCGAGCCGAGCAGTTCCGGAAACGCCGAGAAGCCGCTGGAGAGAGTTCGCACCCGGGCCGCCCACTCCTGAGCCGGAAACGCCAGTGGCGGAACCTCCTCGGCGTACCGGACCGGTTCCTCCAGCGAGAAGTCGGGCGGCGCTTCGGGCTCGCTGGCGCTGACCTGGCGCTGCGTCTTGATGCGGATCAGCCGTTCGGCGGCGGCCCGGTAGACTCGGTCGATCTCGAGCCACAGAGCGCGGCGGATCGCCTCCGGCGCATCTTCGAGCGGGATCGGGCGCGCCGAGGCGAACAAGGCGGTCTCGCCGGCGAGCGGCCGGTAGTTATCCAGCTCCGGAGCGCCCACGCGGACGGTGACGTCGAGCAAGCGGCTGCGCCGGCCGCTGTGGGCCTGAAGCGCGCCGCGCGTCGCCGAAATCAGAGCGTACTCGGTGTCCGTCACCGCGCAGGAGATGAAGTACGGGGCAGGATCCGCTCCGGCCTGGAGGACCCTGAAATTTCGCTCGAGCTCCTCCGACAGGATTTCGAGCAACGGAACCTGGGCGGCCCAGATCGACGTTGGAATGGCAAGCGCCAGAAGGAGGATCCGGCCAGCCCTCAGGTTCACTACGTTCAGGATACCACTGCGGCGCTACATTTTCGGCAGGTTAAGATAGCCTTTCTCTTTCATACCGCTGATGGCGAGGCCGATGCGGCCGCGAACGCCGGTCTTTTCGAAGATATGCTTCAGATGGATTTTCACCGTGCCCGGGCGAATCCCCAATTCCCGCGCGATTTCGCGGTTCTTCAGGCCTTGCTCGACCAGTTCGAGCACCTGCTGCTCGCGGGCCGTCAGTTCGGATCGGGCGTAGCGCTCGCCGCCGGCGTGTTCGCGAAAGAGCGTCTCCTCCATCCAAGTGGCGCCGGAGGCGACGGCGCGCAGACAGGCGAGGACGGTCCCCGGCGCCGCGGTTTTCCGCAGAAGGCCTTTCACTCCATATTGGAGCAGCC
>JBBIMZ010000181.1:0-7332 GCA_037444135.1 Solibacteraceae bacterium | reverse complement strand
GGCCTCGGCATCCCCTACCGCCCCGGCGAGCAGGCCCCCGACGTCGCCGAGTTCATCGGCGTACTGCGCCGGAAGGTGGCGGGCATGGACCTTGAAGTGATCGTCGAGCCCGGCCGCTCGATCGTCGGCGAGGCGGGCGTGCTGCTGACGCGCGTGCTCTACCGCAAGCGCACCGGACGCAAGCAGTTCGTCATTGTCGACGCCTCGATGAGCGATCTGATCCGGCCGGCCCTCTACCAGTCGCACCACGAGATCATCCCGCTGCGGCGCGTCCCGGCGCTCGGCGAAGTGGTGGCCGACGTGGTCGGACCGGTTTGCGAAACCGGGGATTTCCTGGCCCGCGACCGGCGCATGGCCAACGTCATGCCCGGCGATCTGCTGGCCGTCTGTTCGGCCGGCGCCTACGGTTTCGTGCTGGCGTCGAATTACAACTCGCGGCCGCGGCCCGCCGAAGTGCTCGTCGAAGGGAGCTCCTGGCGCCTCGTGCGCCGCCGGGAGACCTACGAAGATTTGGTGCGGGGCGAGGAATAGGCGGCCGCCAGGCGCGCCTGCGCCCGCCGCATCGCGTTGAGCGCCCGCGCGATGTCGGTTCCCGGCGGCGCTTTGAGCAGGCGGTCCTCGGCCCGGCGCAAGGCCTCCCGCGCGCGCTCGATGTCGATCTCTTCGGGGCGCTCGGCGACTTCGGCGAGCACGCGCACATGGTCCGGCCCGACTTCGACGAAGCCCCCCGAGATGACGACGCTGGCCCTGCGGCCGTCCACCGAGAAGGACAACGTTCCGGTGCCCAGCGCCGCCAGCAGGGGCGCGTGCTGCGGCAGTACGCCAAGATAGCCGTTGGCCGCCGGGATCTGGGCCTCCGTGGCGCGCTCGCGCACGAGCAGCCGGTCCGGCGTGGCCACCTCAAGCAGAAACGTTTCCGCCATTTACACACTCACCGCGCGAAGCCGTTCGGCCTCCTCGAGCACGTCGTCGATGGTCCCCTGCATGTAGAAAGCCTGCTCGGGGATCTCGTCGTGCTTGCCCTCGACGATCTCTTTGAAGCCCCGGATCGTGTCCTTGAGCACCACATACTTGCCTTCGCGCCCGGTGAACTGCGAGGCCACGTGGAACGGCTGCGAGAGGAAGCGCTGGATCTTGCGGGCACGCGCCACGATCAGCTTGTCCTCGTCGGAGAGTTCGTCGATGCCCAAGATGGCGATGATGTCTTGCAGGTCCTTGTAGCGCTGCAGAATCTGCTTCACCTTCACGGCCGTGTCGTAGTGTTCCTGGCCCACGATGCGCGGGTCGAGAATCCGCGACGTGGAGGCCAGCGGATCCACCGCCGGGTAAATGCCGAGCTCGACGATGGCGCGCGAAAGCTGCGTCGTGGCGTCCAGATGGGCGAAGGTCGTCGCCGGCGCCGGGTCGGTGTAGTCGTCGGCGGGCACGTAAATGGCCTGCACCGACGTGATCGAACCGGTCTTGGTCGAGGTGATCCGCTCCTGGAGCTCGCCCATCTCGGTGGCCAGGTTCGGCTGGTAGCCGACGGCCGACGGCATCCGGCCGAGCAAGGCCGAAACCTCGCTGCCGGCCTGGGTGAAGCGGAAGATGTTGTCGATAAACAGCAGCACGTCCTGCTTTTCTTCGTCGCGGAAGTACTCGGCCGCGGTCAGCCCGGTGAGGCCGACGCGGAGGCGCGCTCCGGGCGGCTCGGTCATCTGGCCGTAGATCAATGCGACCTTGGACTTGCGCCAGTCGCGGGGATCGACCACGCCCGACTCCTTCATCTCGAGCCAGAGATCGTTCCCCTCGCGCGTCCGCTCCCCCACCCCGCCGAAGACCGAGATCCCGCCGTGGTGCTTGGCGATGTTGTGGATCAGCTCCATGATGATGACCGTCTTGCCGACGCCGGCGCCGCCGAACAGCCCGATCTTGCCGCCGCGCAGGTAGGGCTCGAGCAGGTCGATCACCTTGATGCCGGTCTCGAACATCTCGAGCTCGGTCGACTGTTCCTCGAGGCTCGGCGCCGGGCGGTGAATCGGGTAGCGCTTGTCGGTGATGACCGGCCCCATGTGGTCGACCGGCTCGCCGAGCACGTTCAGCACCCGGCCCAGAATCTGTTTTCCGACCGGCACAGTGATGGGGCCGCCGGCGCTGACGGCCTTCATGCCGCGCACCATGCCGTCGGTCGGCTTCAGCGCGATGGTCCGCACACGCCCGCCCCCGAGATGCTGCGCCACTTCGACGATGACGTCGATCGGCTCGGGCACCTGGAAACCCTCCGAGGTGATGCGGACGGCCGTGTTGATAATCGGCACCTGGCCCTCCGGGAACTGGATGTCCACGGCCGGGCCGGCCACCTGGATCACTCTCCCTACGGGCAACGATGAAGTCTCCATGTCACTCCTATGCCGCCTAGCTCTGAGCGGCGGCGCCGCTCACCACTTCGATGATCTCCCGCGTGATGCTCGCCTGGCGCACGCGGTTGAGATACAGCGTCAACTTCTCGATCAGCTCTGCGGCGTTGGTCGTGGCGGCGTCCATGGCGGTCATCCGCGCGGCGTGTTCGGCCGCCGTCGATTCCAGCAGAGCGTGGTAGAAGGCGATCCGCACATAGCGGGGCAGAAGCAGCTCGAGCAACTCCCGCGGCGGCTGCTCGTAGATGTATTCGGCCGGCCGCCTCTGGCGGGGCAGCTCGATCGGCAGCACGCGTTCGACGGCCAGCTTTTGCGAGAGGATGCTCTTGAATTCGTTGTACAGCAGGTAGACGGCGTCGATTTCGCGCCGCTGGTACCGCTCGATGATCCGGTCCGCCACCGGAACCATGTCGGCGTAGAGCGCCTTGTTGCCGAGCCCCAGATGCTCGCCGCTGATCGCCGCGCCCCGCTTGCGGAAGAAGTCGCGCCCCTTGCGCCCGATCGCTTCAATCTCCACGCGCGCCCCCTCGCGGGTCCTCAGAAACTGCTGCGCCGCCTTGATCAGATTGGCGTTGAAGGCGCCGGCCAGGCCGCGGTCGGCGGTGAAAAAAACCAGTTGGATAGACCGCTCGGCGCGCGCGGCCAGCAGCGGGTGGGCGCCCAGCGTCTGATCGGAAGCGGCCGCCGCCGCCACATTGGCCACCAGATCGCGCAGGATCCCGGCGTAGGGCCGCGCCATCACCACGCGCTCCTGGGCCCGGCGCAGGCGGGCCGTCGACACCATCTTCATCGCCTTGGTGATCTGCTGCGTGTTGCGGACCGAGCGGATGCGCCGCCGGATGTCGATCAGACTGGGCATCGCCTGCCTCTCGGGAGCCTACAGCCGGCGTTCGGCCACGAACTTCTCTTTGAACTGCTTGACCAGGTTGTGCATCCGGGCGCGCAGCTCGTCGTCGATGGCCTTCTTGGCGGCCAGATCGGCCAGCACGTCGCGGTGCGAGGAGTCGGCGAAGCGGTACAGCTCCCGCTCGAATTCCCGGCAGAGATCCACCGGCAGGTCGTCCAGATAGCCGCTGGTGCCGGCGAAGATGATCAGCACCTGCTTTTCCACCGGCAGCGGCTCGAACTGGCCCTGTTTCAAAATCTCGGTCAAGCGCCGCCCCCGGTTCAACTGCGCCTGCGAGGCTTTGTCCAGATCCGAGCCGAATTGCGCGAAAGCGGCCAGCTCGCGATACTGCGCCAGATCCAGGCGCAGCGATCCGGCGACCTGGCGCATCGCCCGCACCTGGGCGTTGCCGCCCACGCGGCTCACCGACAAGCCGACGTTGATGGCCGGGCGGATATTGGCGTTAAACAGGTCGGCTTCCAGATAGATCTGCCCGTCGGTGATCGAGATGACGTTGGTCGGAATGTAGGCGGAGACGTCGCCCGCCTGGGTTTCGATGAACGGCAGGGCGGTGAGCGATCCGCCGCCGTTTTTCTCGTTCAACTTGGCCGCACGCTCCAGCAGGCGGCTGTGGAGGTAGAACACGTCGCCCGGGTAGGCTTCCCGCCCCGGCGGCCGGCGCAGCAGCAGCGAGATCTCGCGGTAGGCGGCGGCGTGCTTGGACAGGTCGTCGTAGACGCACAGCGCATGGCGGCCCGTGTCGCGGAAATACTCTCCCATCGCGCATCCGGCGTAGGGAGCGATATATTGCATCGGCGCCGGATCGGAGGCCGAGGCCGCGACGACGATCGTGTAGTCCATCGCGCCGTAGTCCTCGAGCGTCTTGATCACCTGCGCGATCGTCGAGCGCTTCTGCCCGATCGCCACATACACGCAGATGACGTCGCCGCCTTTCTGGTTGATGATCGTGTCCAGCGCGATCGCCGTCTTGCCGGTCTGGCGGTCGCCGATGATCAGCTCGCGCTGGCCGCGCCCGATCGGGATCATGGCGTCGATCGCCTTGATGCCCGTCTGCAAGGGCTCTTTGACCGGGAGCCGCTCGACGACGCCCGGCGCCAGGCGCTCCAGCGGGTTGAACTTGTCGGTTTCGATGGGCCCTTTGCCGTCCAGCGGCTGGCCGAGCGAATTGACGACGCGCCCGACGAGCGCCTCGCCCACCGGCACCGACATGATCCGGCCGGTCCGCTTGACGATGTCGCCCTCGCGGATCTCCTCGTAGTTGCCGAGCAGCACCGCGCCGACCTGGTCCTCCTCCAGGTTCAGCGCCAGGCCGGCCACGCCGTGGGGGAACTCGAGCAGCTCGCCCGCCATGGCGTTCTCCAGCCCGTAGATGCGCGCGATGCCGTCGCCCACGGAGATGACCGAACCGATCTCGGCGACGTTGATCGCCGTCTCGTAATTCAGAATTTCCTCGCGCAGCACACGCGCGATTTCATCCGCTCGCAGTTGAGCCATACCGGTTCCTTATCCTGCCAGCCGCCGCCGCAGCGCCTCCAGGCGCCCGCGCAACGACCCGTCCCACACGGTCGAGCCGAGGCGCAGCAGGGCGCCCCCCAGGAGCTGCTCGTCGAGCGCGTAGTCGCAGCGCACCTGGCGGCCCGTCATCGCTTCCAGCGCCTCGGCCAGCCGCCGCTTCTGCGCTTCGGCCAGCTCGGCGGCCGTGCGCACGTGCGCGCGGACCACGCCCCGGCGCTCGTCCACGAGCGCTTCGAACGCCTCTCGGATCTGGCTGAGCAGCGCCGTACGGCGGCGGTCGATCACCACGAACAGAAAGTTCCGCACCAGCGCAGCGAGGCCGATCGATGCCGTCAGGCGCGAGACGACGGCGCGCTTTCTCGCCGGCGGCACCGCCGGGCTCAGCAGAATCGTGCGCAACTCGGGCGATTCACCCGCCAGCTCCTCGAGCGCCCGCAACTGCGCCGCCACCTCGTCGGCCCCGATCGCTTGACCGGGAGCGAACACAAAGTCCGCCAGCGCTTGCGCATATTGCTTTGCCACCGCCAGAGCCATACCGCCCTACCGGCGCCTCCCGGCCGCGCGGTCCAGGTTCTCCACAAACGAGTCGATCAGGCCGGCGGCGATCTCCGGCGTCATCCGCTGCCGGATCTTCTTGCGCGCCAGCTCGAGGGCCAGTTGCGCCGCATGCGCCTGAAGCTCCTGGCGCGCCCGCTTGGCCGCCGAGGCGATCTCGAGTTCCGCGCTCTGCTCGAGCCGCGCGATCTGCCGCTCGGTCTCCGCCTTCAGGCGCTGTTCCTCCCGCTCCATCTGCCGGCGGGCCTCGGCCCGGAGGTCCTCGATCTCAGCGGCCAGGTTGCCGAGCCGTCGGTCCATTTCGGCCGCCCGCGCCTCAGCCTCCTGGCGCACTCGGGCAGCTTCGGCGATGTCTCGCTGGATCTCCCGCGTCCGCGAGCGCAAGTAGGGCCGCCCCGCTTTATGAATCAGATAGCCCAAGCCGGCCGCCAGTACCGCGAAGTTCAGGCTCTTCCACAGCGTCGGACTGGCGTGCCCGCCTTCGGTCTCCGCCGCAAGCGCGGCGCCCGCAGCCACGAACGCCCCGGCCAGCAGCGCGCCGACAGGCCTCAATTCACCCTCCCGGCGAGCAAGACCGTGGCGATCTGCTCGGCCAGCGCATCGCTCTGTGTTTCCAGCGCCTGCCGCGCCGCCGCCATCTCGGCCTCCAGTTCGGCCCGCGCCTGTTTGACGAGCGCTTCCGTCCGCCGCCGGGCCTCGCGCACCGCCAGAGCCTGCTGCTCGGCCAGCCGCGCCCGCTGCTGCTCCTGTTCGGCGAAGAGCTCGGCTCGCGCGTTGCGCAGCGCCTCTTCATACGCCGCCGCCTTTTCCTCCGCCCGCCGGAAGCTCTCTTCGGCGGCCTTGCGAGCGCCTTCCGTCGCCGCCCACCGCTGCGCGAGCAACCGGTCCATCGGCTTGTAGAAGGCCCACTTGAGGTAGAAGTGGAGCAACGCCAGGAGAATCAGCGTAGGCGTGGCTTTCACCAACAGCCCGCCCAATGCGGTGACGACTGCGTCCATTCGGTCTCGCGGAGAACCCGGCCTCGAAGCTACCGCCTGGAAAACAAACGCGGTTCCAAGCTTGTTACCCTAACACAGCGCTTCCGGCTCCCGCAACCGGCTGGTCCGGGCGGCCGCGGCACGGTTCAGTCCAGGTGAAAGACTTCCTCCATCTCAGCCCACCACTCGCCCGGCCGCCGGCTCTCGAGCGGCTCCTGCATCGGCATCATGATCGCCCACCACTGCTGTGTCTTCGGATCGGCGGCCATGCGCGCCATGTCGGCGGCAAAATCGGAACCGACGTACTCGAAGTAGGAGAACAGAAAGCCGTCCTTGTAGTAGATCGAATAGTTCCGAATGTTACACCGGCGGATCGTCTCGAGCACTTCCGGCCAAACGCGCGCGTGATAGGCTTTATACGGCTCGACCGCTTCGGGCTTGAGCCGGAGCACCATTCCGTAGCGTTTCATCTTGCACAGGACCGCTTAGGCCAAGTCGAACCTTTCGTGATGCAGCAGCGGGTCGCCGGTGACGACGACCGGGCGGCCGAGAATCTCCTCGAGCTCTTCGAGGTAATTCTCCTTGCTCGACTTGATCTCCTTGGCGACGTCCGGATGCACCCGCAGCATCACGCTGTCACGCTCGAGCGCGCGGGCCAGCTTCTGCGCCTCGACCAGGATCTCGCCGATGATCGTGGTCACGCTCTTGACATAACCGGCCCCCTCGCAATACGGGCACGGCGAGCAGAGGGTGCGCTCCAGGCTCTGCTTGACGCGTTTTCGGGTGATCGCCACCAGTCCGAAGTCGTTGAACTGAAGGATCTTATAAGGGGCGCGGTCGGCCCGCATGGCGTCTTCGAACGCTTGCATGACCTTTTGCCGGTTCTTGCGCTCTTCCATGTCGATGAAGTCGATGACGATGATGCCGCCCAGGTCGCGCAGGCGGATCTGCCGGACGATCTCGTTGACCGCCTCGAGGTTGG
>JBBIMZ010000180.1:7025-7367 GCA_037444135.1 Solibacteraceae bacterium | reverse complement strand
TGCATGACCCGTTGATCTGGAACGTGGATGTTGGCAACGACTTCGCCACCACCGTTGGAGTCACCGAACTTACCGACAAGCACTGGAAGGTCATCCATTACTTGCGCAACTACTACCTCCAATTCGGGATCGCTCCCATGATTCGGAAACTCTGCAAGGAGACCGGCTTCAAGCTGAACGAGATTTACGAGCTGTTCCCGTCCGGACCGGCCAAGGGCGCCTGCAAGCTCGCCGGCCTGCCCAAGCCGACCGGCTGCGTCTGAGGAGCAGCGGCCATGGATCCGAGCGCGCCGCCGCCCGTGCCGGCCGAAGTGCGCGAGGCCGGCGTGCGCGAGTGGTTGG
>JBBIMZ010000180.1:0-6955 GCA_037444135.1 Solibacteraceae bacterium | reverse complement strand
CCGCAACCCGGTCGGGCGTGCGCTGTGCGACGGACTCCCGGTGCTCTTCGACGAGCTGACGGGCGGCTTCGATCTGGCCAAGGTGACGCCGGTGCTGGACGAAATCGTTCACATCCGCGCCGTGCAAGACTTCCGCGCCAGCGAGGCGGTCGGCTTCATTTTCCTGCTCAAGCCCGTGGTCCGCAAACTGTTCGCCGGGCCCGCTCTCGAAGCGCTCGACCGGAGGATCGACGAGCTGGCGCTGGCGGCATTCGACCTGTACATGCGCTGTCGCGAAAAGGCCGCCGAGATCCGGGTCCACGAAGCCCGGCGCCGGGTCTATCTGCTCGAGAGAGCCGCGGGCTGGAACCGGTAGCGCCCGCGGGACCGCTCAGAAGGAAAGCCTATGCACGTCTGGTCTGCGCTCCTGTTGGTGTTGATCCTGGCGGCGCTCGGATACGCGGGCGGCCGGATCGAAGCCTTGCGATTCCTCTTCGGCGCCGTCCTACCTCTGGCCGCCATCGCCGTCTTTCTCACCGGAATCGCCGCGCGCCTGCTGCGCTGGGCCGCCGCGCCGGTTCCTTTCCGCATCCCGACCACTTGCGGTCAGCAGAAATCGTTGCCGTGGATCCGGCACTCCCGGCTCGACAACCCTGCCGGCGCCGCCGGCGTCCTCGGGCGGATGGCGCTCGAGGTGCTCCTGTTTCGCTCCCTGTTCCGCAATACGCGTGCGGAACTCCATCCCGGTCCCCGGCTCGTTTACGACGAGGAAAAATGGCTCTGGCTGGCCGCCCTGGTCTTCCACTGGTCCTTCCTGATCGTCTTTCTGCGGCACCTGCGCCTTTTTATGGAGCCGGTGCCCGGCTTCGTACTGGCGCTCCAGGCGGCCGACGGCTTTTTCCAGATCGGCGCCCCGGTACTCTACTGGAGCGGCGTTACCGTGCTGGCGGCGCTCGTTTACCTGCTGGTGCGGCGTCTCCGAAATCCTCAAATCCGCTACGTATCCTTATTCACCGATTACTTCGCGCTCTTCCTGCTGCTCGGCCTTGTGAGCTCGGGACTGCTAATGCGTTACTTCACTAAGGTCGATATCGTCGCGATCAAACAGCTCGCCATCGGTCTGGTGACGTTGACGCCGGTGGTGCCCGAGCGGATCGGGCCGCTGTTCTTCGTCCATCTGTTTTTGCTCAGCGTGCTGATCGCTTACTTTCCGTTCAGCAAGCTGGTGCACATGCCCGGCATCTTCCTCAGCCCCACGCGCAACCTGGCCAACAACAGCCGCGCTCGGCGCCACATCAACCCGTGGAACTATCCGGTGAAAGTCCATACCTACGAGGAGTGGGAGGAGGAGTTTCGCGACAAACTCATCGCCGCCGACCTGCCGCTCGACAAGGAGTAAGTCATGTCGGAAACTGTGCCCAAGCCCGAGCAACTCGTGCAGATCGACTACCGGCCGCCGCGGCGCGACTGGATGCACACGCCGGTGGAATTCCGCAAAGGAACGTTCTGTTATGCGGCGGCGCCCAAGAATTTGAAGGCTCTCGACCTGCCCAACCCGCGCGACTGGCAGCCGATGGACGAGGACTGGAAGCTGCCGGAGAACTGGCGCGAGATCATCCTGGACGGCATGCGAGAACGGCTCGCCAAGTACCGCTCCTTCCGCCTGTTTCTGGACATTTGCGTGCGCTGCGGCGCCTGCGCCGACAAGTGTCACTTCTTTATCGGCTCGGGCGACCCGAAAAACATGCCGGTGCTGCGCGCCGAGCTGCTGCGCTCGGTCTACCGCCGCTATTTCACCCTCGCCGGGCGCCTGTTCCCGCGCCTGGCGGGCGCGCGCGACCTCACTGTGGATGTCCTGAAGGAGTGGTTTTATTACTTTTACCAGTGCACCGAGTGCCGCCGCTGCTCGGTCTTCTGCCCGTACGGCATCGACACGGCGGAGGTCACCATGCTCGCCCGCGAGCTGCTGACGCTGGTGGGCTGCAACATCAACTGGGTGATCGAACCGGTGGCCAACTGCTTCCGCACGGGCAACCACCTCGGCGTGCAGCCGCACGGCTTCAAGGACTCGATCGAGTTCGCCGTCGACGAGCTCGAGGACCTCACCGGCATCCGCGTAGAGGTGCCCATCATGAAGAAGGGGGCCGAGGTCCTCTTCGTGATGCCCTCGGCCGATTACTTCGCCTCGCCGCATTATTACACGCTGCTCGGCTACCTGCTGCTGTTCCATCACGTGGGGCTCGACTACACCGTTAGCGCTTACGCCTCCGAAGGGGGTAACTTCGGCTTGTTCACCTCCCACGAGATGATGAAGCGCCTCAACGACAAGATCTACCGCGAAGCCCGGCGGCTGCGCGTCAAGTACCTGATCGGCGGCGAGTGCGGCCACATGTGGCGGGTCCTGCACCAGTACATGGACACCATGAACGGGCCGGCCGACTTCCTCGAGGTGCCGGTGTCGCCCGTCACCGGCACGCGCTTCGACCATGCCGCCTCCACCAAGATGATCCACATCTGCGAGTTCACCGCGGACCTGATCCGTCACGGCAAGCTCAAGCTCGATCCGAGCCGGAACGACCACTGGAAGGTCACCTTCCACGACTCGTGCAACCCGGCCCGCGCCATGGGCCTGCTCGAGGAGCCGCGCTACATCCTCCGGAACGTCGTCAACCATTTCTACGAAATGCCGGAGAACACGATCCGCGAGCAGACCTTCTGCTGCGGCTCGGGCTCCGGCCTCGGCACCGACGAGAACCTCGAGATGCGACTTCGGGGCGGCCTGCCGCGCGCCAACGCCGTCAAGTATGTCCGTGACCGCTTCGGCGTCAATCTGCTGGCCTGCATCTGCGCCATCGACAAAGCGACGCTGCCGCCGCTGCTCGAGTACTGGACGCCCGGCGTCGAAGTCGCGGGCGTCCACGAGCTGGTCGGCAACGCGCTCGTGATGGACGGCGAGAAGCCGCGCACGACGGATCTGCGCGGCGAGCCGCTGCTCGAGCGGAAACCCTCGGAGGTGGCCCATGCCTGACCGCCCGCTCATCTATGCCGGGCTGGCCGTCTTTGTCGGCCTGATCACCTTCCCCATCTGGTACAATCGCGCCGCCGGAACGACTTCCGCCGCCCCGGCGCTCCAAAAGCCCCTCAAAGGCGACCGCTGCATCTATCCGGTCGAGTTCATGCGCGCTTCCCACATGGACGTGTTGACAGACTGGCGCGACCAAGTGGTGCGCAACGGCAACCGCGTGGTCACCGTCGCCGGAAGGACGTATACGATGAGCCTGACCCAGACCTGCCTGGAATGTCACGCGAGCAAGGCCGACTTCTGCGACAAGTGCCACGACTACGCCGGAGTCAAGCCCCACTGTTGGGACTGCCACATCGATCCCGCCTTGCTCGGACGGCAAAGCCGGCCGCAGGCGGCCGGGATCTTTCAAGGAGGGCCGAATGTCGATTGACCGCAAGACGTTTCTCCGCCTGACCGGTTGTTCGGTGGCCGCGGCGCTGGCTGCCGGCAAGCTGGCCGAGGTCGTCTCCGAAGCGCAGGAGGGCGTCGCCGCCCCGGCGCCGGAGGCGCTCAAGGCCCGCCGCTGGGCGATGGTCATCGATACGAAGAAGTGCCTCAAAGACGCCGGTTGCGACAAGTGCATCGAGGCCTGTCACCGCGCCCACAACGTTCCCCGGATTCCGGATCCGCGCCGCGAGGTTAAGTGGATCTGGAAGGAGCCCTACGAACACGCCTTCGCCGCCCATGACGGCGAACATCTCCCGGAGAAGCTGCGCGGAAGGCCGACGTTGGTCTTTTGCAACCACTGCGCCGCGCCGCCGTGCGTCCGTGTCTGCCCGACGAAGGCCACCTGGAAGCGCTCCTCCGACGGCGTCGTCATGATGGACTGGCACCGCTGCATCGGCTGCCGCTACTGCGTCGCCGCCTGTCCGTACGGCTCGCGCAGCTTCAACTGGTCCGATCCGCGCCCGCACCTGGCTCGACTGACGGGTGACTACCCGACGCGCACCAAAGGCGTGGTCGAAAAGTGCACCTTCTGCGACGAGCGCCTCGCCCGCGGCCGCCTGCCCGCCTGCGTCGAGGCCTGCCCCGAGAAGGCGCTGGTCTTCGGCGACCTGGCCGATCCGGACTCGGAAGTGCGCCGGCTCGTGCGCGGCGAGTTGACTTTCCGGCGCAAACCCGAACTCGGCACCGAGCCGCAAGTCTTCTACATCCTGTGAGGTTCCGGCTATGTTCATGTTCGAGAAAGCCGTCGTCGGAAGCCGCCGGTACTGGCTCTGGCTGCTGGTGCTTGCCGCCCTCATCGCCGCCGGCCTGGCCTGCTACCTGCGCCAGCTCGAGCAGGGGCTGGTGATCACGGGCCTGAACCGGGACGTCACCTGGGGCCTGTATATCGCCCAGTTCACCTTCCTGGTCGGCGTGGCGGCTTCGGCCGTCATGGTGGTGTTGCCGTACTATCTGCACGACTTCAAGGTCTTCGGCAGAATCACCATCCTCGGCGAGTTCCTCGCCATCGCGGCCGTCACCATGTGCATGCTGTTCATCTTCGTCGACATGGGCCAGCCGGCGCGCGTGCTCAACGTGATGCTGCATCCGACGCCGAACTCGATCATGTTCTGGGATATGATCTCGCTCGCCGGCTACCTGGCGCTCAATGCCGTCATCGCACTGGTGACGCTCTCGGCCGAGCGCAAGGGCGTCGCTCCGCCCGGCTGGATCAAGCCGGTGATTCTCTTGTCGATCCCCTGGGCCATCAGCATCCACACGGTGACGGCGTTTCTCTACAACGGCCTGCCCGGGCGCTCGTTCTGGCTCACCGCCATCATGGCGCCGCGCTTTCTCGCCTCCGCCTTCTCGTCCGGTCCGGCGCTGCTGATCCTGTTGTGCATGATCATCCGCCGGCTCACTTGGTTCGACGTGGGCCGCGAGCCGATTCAGAAGCTCGCCCTCATCGTCACCTACGCCATGATCGTCAACGTCTTCTTCGTGCTCATGGAAGTCTTCACTGTCTTCTACAGCGGCATTCCGGAGCACCAGCAGCACTTCAAGTACCTGTTTGTCGGCCTGGACGGGCACGCTTCGCTTGTGCCGTGGATGTGGACCTCGGTCGTGCTGGCCGCCGCTTCCCTGGTTCTGCTGATCCCGCCGCGCTTCCGCCACGACGAGCGGATTCTCGCCGTCACCTGTGGTATGGTTTTCCTTTCGCTCTGGATCGACAAGGGCATCGGGTTGATCGTCGGCGGATTCGTCCCCTCGCCGCTCGGCGCCGTCACCGAGTATGCGCCGACGCCGCCGGAGATCGCCATCGCCCTGGGCATCTGGGCGACCGGTTTTCTGATGATCACGGTCTTCTACAAGATCACGCTCTCGGTGAGAGAGTATCTGGGAGCCTGAATGCGACCGCCGCGGCGACCGCTGCTCAACGAGGACTGGCTGGCTCTCTATCTCGGCCTGTTCATTTTCCTGCTTGCTCTCGGCCCGCTCGCCGGCGCGGATCTGCTCGGCTGGGCAGTCAAGACGAACGTCTGGACGGACGCCCGCGCGGCCCTGACCACCGTTTCCAAGACCTACTCGGGGCTGGGCGGCGTCCCGGCCTTACTCCTCACGTACGGGTTTTTCGCTGCGGTCATGGCCGCCGGCGCCGCCCTCCTCGGCGCCTCACCCGGGCGGTTTTTCAAAAGCTTCACCGCCGTCTTTTTCATCAGCTACTTCTGCTGGATCCTCGGCAGTTGGGCCTACATCGCGGCCACGCCGAATGAACTCGGCAAGTTCGGCATCGGCTGGTCGCTCAATCTGACTCCGGAGGCCGGCTTCATCGTGGCGCTCGTGGCCGGCCTGCTCGTGGGCAACTTCTTCCCCGGCGCGGCCGGCGCCTGGCGCGAGGCGATCCGCCCGGAGCTGTACGTCAAGACGGCGATCGTCATTCTTGGCGGAGCGCTCGGCGTGAGCGCGGCCGAGCAGATCGCGCTGGCCACTTCGGTCATGTTCCAGGGCGTCTGCGCAATTCTGGTGGCCTACCTGATCTTCTGGGCGGTCGTCTACTACGTCGCGCGCCAGTGGTTCCGCTTCAGCCGCGAGTGGGCGGCGCCGCTAGCCTCGGGCATCTCGATCTGCGGCGTCTCGGCGGCCATCGCCACCGGCTCGGCGATCCGGGCGCGCCCGGTCGTGCCGATCATGGTCTCCTCTCTGGTGGTGGTCTTCGCCGTGGTGGAATTGTTGATCCTGCCGTTTCTCGCCCAGGCGTTCCTCTATCAGGAGCCGCTGGTCGCCGGCGCCTGGATGGCGCTCGCTGTCAAGACCGACGGCGCGGCCGTCGCCAGCGGCGCCATCACCGAGGCCCTCATCCTCGCCAAGACCGAGGCGCTCCACAACGTCCGCTATCAGGAAGGCTGGATCATGGGCACCAGCGCCACCGTGAAGGTGTTCATCGACATCTTCATCGGGGTTTGGGCGTTCGTGCTCGCCTGGATCTGGTCCGCCAAGATCGAAGGCCGCGGCGTCGCGGTGAGTTCCCGTCAGATCTGGGAGCGCTTCCCCAAGTTCGTCCTCGGCTACATGGGGACATTTTTTGCGGTACTGTTGATCAGTTGGGCCGCACCCGAATCGATCGCCGGATTGAAGGCCGCCATGGGCGAGGCTTCCGTGTTCCGCGGCGCCTTCTTCGTGATGACCTTCTTCACCATCGGGGTCGTGTCGAATTTCCGAAAGCTCTGGGAAGAAGGCATCGGGCGCCTCGCCGCCGTTTATGTACTCTGCCTGTTCAGCTTTATCATCTGGGTGGGGCTGGCCATCTCATGGATCTTCTTCCGGGGCCTGAAGCCCCCGCAGATCTGAACTCCGGACTTTCTGATGCACATCCCTGCCGAACCGCACCAACCGAGAATCGCCGACGAATTGCGCAAAATGGAATATGAACCGCTACTGGCCGTCGAGAAGAAGCTCATCGCTTGGAGCGTCGGCGTCGGCGTCGCC
>JBBIMZ010000179.1:0-7376 GCA_037444135.1 Solibacteraceae bacterium | reverse complement strand
ACGATCCTGCAGTCTGCCTATACCACGTAGTGCTCGACGCCAACCAGGCCCTGCCTCTCATTCTGCCGGACGGCAGGAAGTTCTTTCCCGCCAACTCGGCGGTCCGCAACCCGAACTTCACGGGCATCCGGCACAAGGTCACCGACGCCACTGCCTCCTACAACGCCCTGCAAGCTGCCGCCGACATCAAACGTTCCGGCCTCCGCTTGCGAGCGCACTACAGCTACTCGAAGAGCATCGACGACGGCTCGCTGACCATCACGCAGGGCGGCGACAACGACTTGCCGCAGGATCCCGATGACCGGCGGGCCGAGCGGGGCCTGTCCAACTACGACCTGCGCCACTACTTCGTAGTGCACCTGACGCAAGAGATTACCGGCATCCCAGGGCCACGCTGGGCCGCCCGGGGTTGGGAGTGGAATGCGATTTTTACGGCCGCCAGCGGCAACCCGTTCTCGGTCCTGGTTGGGTTCGACCGGGCCCGCGCCCGCTTCCAGGCGGGCACGTCGCCGCAGCGGCCCGACCTGGCGCCCGGCCGCTCTAACAACCCCATCTTGGGCGGGCCGGACCGCTACTTCGATCCCGCGGCCTTCTCGCTGCCCGAGCCGGGTTTTTACGGCAACCTCGGCCGCAACACGCTGGTCGGGCCCGGGCTGCGCAATCTCGACCTTTCGCTCGCTCGGCGCTTTCGCCTGCGCGAGCATTTTGTCCTCCAGCTTCGCGCCGAAGTGTTCAACTCGATGAATCACCCCAACTTCGCCATTCCCAGCCAGCGCACGGTGTTCTCTTCGAGCGGCCCGGTCGGCAGCGCCGGACGCATCACTTCGACGCTCACCAGCTCCCGGCAGATCCAGTTCGGGTGGAAGCTGTTGTTTTAGGCGCCGCCCGCGAGCCGTTTCGCGCTACAATGAACCAGTCCGAAGAGAGAGCAACGCGATGCAACTGGGACGTAGACAATTTCTCCACACCGTGCCGCTGGCGGCGCTTGCCGCCCGGCCGGCCGCCGCAGGCAAACTGGGCATTCCCGGCCCCTATCCGGGCCGCGTCGTGGCCGTCCGCCACCCGGGCAGCATCGTCGCGGATCAGTACCAGCGCGAGGCGGTCCGCGACATGATGAACCGGGGCATGATGGCGCTGACCGGCGCGGAAACGCCGGCCGAAGCCTGGAGGGTTTTCTTCTCGCCGGGCGACGTCGTCGGCATCAAGCTGAATCCCGTCGGCCAGCCGCACGTGATTTCAGCGCCGGAGGTGTTTCACGCGATCCTCGAAGGCTTGCGCCTGGCGGGCGTCAAGCCGCGCGACATCGTGGCCTACGACCGCTACCACGACCAGTTTCTGAGCGCGGGCTTTGACAAGTGGCTTCCCGAGGGCGTTCGTTGGATGGCCGCCACGACGAAGACGCATCCGCTTCAGCTCGACATGGACGGCTATGACCCGGACCACTACGTCGAGATGGCGCTCGCATTGCCGCAGGCCGATCCGCGCGACCCGCATCACCGCCGTTCCTACGTGGCGAAGTTCCTCACGCGCGAGGTCAACAAGATGATCAACCTCAGCGTCCTCAAACACCATCAGTCAGCCGGCGTCACGCTGGCGCTCAAGAACATGTCGCACGGCTTGGTCAACAACGTCAGCCGCAGCCACGCCACGCGCACCTTGAACGCCTGCAACAGCTTCATCCCGGCGATTGTCGACGCCCCGGTGATCCGCGAAAAAGTCGTGTTGCAGATCCTCGATGGCGTCAAAGGAGCCTACCACGGCGGGCCGGGGAGCAAAGTGGGCAAGTACGTCTGGCGCCACGAAACCATGTACTTCGCCACCGACCCGGTGGCGCTCGACCATCTCGGCTGGAAGGTGATCGACGAGAAGCGCAAGCAGATGGGGATGCTCCCGGTGGGCGAGGCGCCGCCCGACGCTGACAGCACCTTCTACCGGATGCAGCCCGAGCACGTCGAAATCGCCGGCGCACTGGGGCTGGGTGTTTTCGACGAAGCCAAGATGGAAGTGCGCCGGATCGATCTCTCCTGACGCGCTGGGAGCCGCGCCCCGCAACGGCGGCTGCTTGCTCGCCCGGCACGGCTTCCGATAGCCTGAAAGCAGCCATGCGCAGCCTGGGGCTCCCCGAGATTCTCATCATCCTGGGCTTGCTGGTGTTGCTGTTCGGCGGGGCCCGCCTCCCTGCCCTGCTCGGTTACGCCGGCCGCAAGGCCGGCGCCTGGTTCCGCCAGTGGCGCTGGATCTGGCAATCGCTGGCGGGCTCGGAGGACGAGGAAATTCGGGCCGAGGAATCCGTCGGGCGCGAGATGGCTTCGCGGTTGCGCCACCAGATGCCCCGCGCGACCGACAAAGCGCTCAGCAGTCGCGTCGCGGCGGTGGGCGCGCGCCTGGCGGACACACCGCCGGCAGCGCCGCGACGCTTCCATTTCGATGTCGTCGACGCGGAGGCGGCCAATGCCTATGCCCTGCCCGGCGGCTACGTCTTCGTCACCCGGCGTCTGGCCGCGCTCTGCACCGACGACAGCGAGCTGGCGTTTCTGCTCGGTCATGAGATGGGCCATATCCTGGGGCGGCACTTCGCCGAGAACGCCGTCATGACGGCGCTGCTGGCGGCGCTCAAGGCCGGCTCGCTCGCCTCGGAACTTCTGGGCAAGGGCTACTCGCAACAGCAGGAATACGAGGCCGACGCCAAGGGTCTCGCGCTCGTCCTCCAGGCCGGCTTCGCGGGCGAGGGCGCCCTCAGCCTGCTGAAGAAACTGGCGGCCGTCTCGCCCGACCTGCCGGAATTCGCCCAATATTTTTCCACCCACCCGCCCACAGCCGACCGGATCGCTTCGCTGCGCAGCACGATCTCCACGGCGCCCGCATCGCGCTCTCCGGCATGACCGGTTTCCATCATGGTCGCACCCGTCAGACGTCTGGAAAGGCCGCCGCCGGGTTGTCCCACGTCAGCCGGGCAATCCAGGCGTGCTCGAGACGGGGCAAAAAGTCCGTGTAGAGAAACGCGTAGCCGCGGTAGTGCCCGCCGCCGGGCTCGCCGACGTGATACCA
Source organism: Solibacteraceae bacterium (assembly GCA_037444135.1). Classification (GTDB taxonomy): domain Bacteria; phylum Acidobacteriota; class Terriglobia; order Bryobacterales; family Bryobacteraceae; genus CALKXJ01. The sequence continues at coordinate 4,328 of JBBIMZ010000179.1, read as the reverse complement.
GCCGGCATCCTGGGAGATCAGCGTGCGGCCGAGCAGGCCTGCCCCGGCCATGAAGCGCACGCACTCCAGGTGCCACTCGAGGGACTTCGGCCCGATGCCGTCGAACTCCACCCAGGCGCCGGCGCGGGCCGCCTTCTCGTGAATCGAGTGATCCTTCTCGTTCTGGGCGTGCACCCAGACGAACTTCGCCGGCGCCACGCCCTCGTCGGCCAGGATCTCGAGCTGCTCGAGCGCGGCGGCGCCGTCGCCGGTGTGGGAGGCGATCGTCAAGCCGGTGGCGCGCGAGGTGAGCGCGGCGGCGCGCACCAGCTTGCGGTCCAGTTCATTCAGCGGCCCTTTGTTGACGCCGGTCTTGATGAAGCGCGGCCGGACCCCGTCGACGCCTTGCTCGAATTCGGCGATCCACCGGCGCGCGAGCTGCTCGGCCGTCTCCTGACGGGCAAAGGCCGGCAGGAACTTGTGATTGGCGGCCCCGTAGAGACCCGTGTTCGTCCAGATGTCGATTCCAGCCGCCTCGGCCAGGCGCAGGCACAGGCGCGGATCCCGCCCCAGGAACTGGGGCGTGCACTCGAGGAGCCGGACGCAGCCGAGCCCGCGCACCTCTTCGAGCTTGGGAAGCGCCACGCGGAAGACCTCGTCGGGGTCGTAGCGGCCCGGCGCGATGCGGTCTGCCCCGATGAAGTCCACCAGGATGTGCTCGTGCACCAGGATGCTCCTGACCTGACCCCACAGGGGAACAGCCAGAGCTCCGAGAAAACGGCGCCGCGTCACGCTACCAGTCGAGCACCGCGCCGTCGGGCGCATAGACCGCGGATTGGAGCGGCTCCTGAACGAACGGATGGCGCGCGGCCTCTTTCTCGTTCACCTCGACGCCCAAGCCGGGCGCGGTCACGGGAAGCCAGTAGCCGTTCTCGGTGCGGAGCGAACTCGCCACGACGTCCCACCGCCAGGGAACATCGGCGAGCATGTCTTCTTGGATGAGGAAATTCGGCGTCGCCAGCGCAAAGTGCAGCGCAGCGGCGTTGGCCACCGGCCCGAGCGGGTTGTGCGGCGCCACGCCCATATAGTACGCCTCGGCCATCGCCGCGATCTTGCGCGCCTCGAGCAACCCCCCGCAGTGGCACAGATCCGGCTGGATCACATGCGCCGCGCGTTTTTCGAAGACTTCGCGGAACTGGTGGCGCGTCACCAGCCGCTCGCCGGTAGCGATCGGCACGCGCACCGCCGCGCGCACTTCGGCGAGCGCGTCGATGTTTTCCGGCGGCACGGGCTCCTCGCAAAAATACGGATGGTATTCGGCGATCGCGTTGATGTATTCGATCGCCACGGCCGGATACGTTCGCCCGTGGAAGTCCACCATGATGTCGACTTGGTCGCCGACGGCCTCGCGCAGCCTGCCCATCACCTGCCGCAGTTTCTTGACGTGTGCCGGCCCCATCAGCGGTTCCGAGTACGGCACGAAGACGACCTTGACGGCCGTGTAGCCGCGCTCAACGACCCGGCGGGCCAGGTCGACCACGGGCTCGGGATCGAAGCTTGTGTAGACGGCAGTCATCTCGCCCCCGCCGAGGTGCGTGTACATTCGCACCTTGTCGCGCACGGCCCCGCCGAGCAGCTTGTAAACCGGAACGCCCAGCGCCTTGCCCGCGATGTCCCAGCAGGCCTGTTCGATGCCCGAGATCGCCGACTGGCCGATGACTCCCGGCGGAAAAACGGCTGCCGGTACAGCTTCTGGTAGATGTGCTCGATGCGCGTCGGATCCTCGCCGACGACGAACGGTTTCAGATCCTCGACTGCGCCGGCGACGGCCCGCGTTTTCCACTCGACGGAGGCTTCTCCCCAGCCGATCAGGCCCGGCGTGTCGGTCTCCACTTTGACGAACACCCAGTTGCGCATCTGGGCGTTCACGACGATCGTGCGAATGTCGGTGATCTTCATCGTTCAGGTAAAGAAGACTTTCTCGGCTGTCCGGCCGAGCAGCCACTGGCGGTCCTCCGGGGAAATTCCCTCCAGCCGGTCGCGGATCAGCTCGAGCGAGCCCAGGTAGGTGTGGCCCTGCTGGAGTTGGAACGGGCAGTCGGTCGCCCACATCAGCCGCCGCGGCCCGTAGGAGTCCAGCAGGCGGCGGATCATCGGCAGCAAATCAGTATACGGATACTGTTTCCGGCCCAGCGCATAGAACGCCGAGAGCTTGACGTACGTATTCGCGTAGCGCGCCAGAGCGCACAGCCGCGCGACGTCTTCCTCGCGGATCTCGCCGTCGGCGCCGATGCGCGCAATGTGGTCGATGACGACTCTCGTCTCGGGAAAGCGCGCACACATCCGTTCGAGCGCCGGCAGGGCGTCCGGGTCGATCAGCGGGCAAATCGCCAGAGGCTCGGCGGCCGCCGTCGCCCACATGGCCGGCATCCCGGGCGCGTCCAGTTCCGCGCCCCGGATCCGGAAGCCGCGCACGCCGCGCTCACGAAGCGCCCGCATTTGCGCCCCCGCATCCGTCGCGCTCGAGTCGACGACCGCTACGCCGCGAAAGACGCCGGGAGACCGCGCGATCGCATCGAGCATGTACGAGTTGTCGAACCGGTAGTAACTCATCTGGATCAGCACGATCCGGGCGACGCCGCAGGGGCGCGCTTCGGCGAGCAGTTCCTCGGGCGTGAAGCGGGCCGGCTTCATCTGCTCCTTGCGAAAACCCGCGGCGATCGGATACCGCGCCAGATCGTCCGTCCACACGTGGGCGTGAGCGTCGATCCAGCCCGGTCCGGCCGCGGTCGACCTGATCGCCATCGTACCGGCCAACAATGCCCGGCGCGAGAGCGGCGCCATGACGAGCCAGTGTACCACCGTCCGCGTTGCGCCCCGGCGCACGAGGCCGCTACACTGAGGCAGCCTGTCATGCTCTGCCGATCCGCGACTCTGATTCTGCTTGCCTGCGCCGGCGCCTCGGCCGCCGATTCCTGGAAGCTGGCCGAGAAGAACGCCGCCGAAGCGCGCGCCGCCATCCGGCTCTGCCACCGGCTCGCCCGCGGCTGGCTCGAGCAGGCCGATCCGGTCTCCGGCCTGCTCCCGCGCAACCTGACGCGCGATTGGTTCTGGAATGCGCAGGACGCCGCCGCCGACAACTTCCCCTTCCATTTACTGACCGCTTTTGTCACCGACAACTACCACCTCAAGCGGGATCTGCTGCACATGCTCGAGCAGGAGCGCCGGCTCACCTGCCGGCTCGACCGGTTGCCCGATGACTTCCTGTTCGACCGGCAAGGCTTTCGCGACGGACCATACAAGCTCGACGCCCTAATCTTCGGCGCCTCCGAGTACGCCAAAGACGGCCTGACGCCCATCGCGGAATGGCTGGGACGCGGCCCGTGGCTCGACCGCATGCAGGAACTCGTCCGGGACATCTGGAAGCACGCGCCGGTCGCGAGCCGGTCCGGCCCGTTGCCCTCCTCCAGCGTCGAAGTCAACGGCAACATGCTCCAGGTCGACAGCCGCCTGTTCTGGATCACCGGGGACGACCAGTACCGCCAGTGGGCCTTCCGCCTGGCCGATCACTACCTGCTCGACGAGAATCTCCTCCAGGCCGAGCGTCTACAGCTCGATGATCATTCCTGCGAAGTGATCGGCGGCCTCTCGGAAGCCTATCTGATCGCCGCCAAGACCGATCCCGAGCGCTGGCGCAAGTATCGCCCCGCTATGCATGCTCTCCTCGACCGTATCCTCGAAGTCGGTCGGAACGAAGACGGGCTGCTCTTCCACACCGTCGACCCGCGAAGCGGCAAGATCCTCCGCGACGAGCTCACCGATAACTGGGGCTACAACTACAACGCTTTTTTGACGGTGGCGGCCATCGACGGCCTCGCGCGCTACCGCGAAGCCGTCGTCAAAGTTCTCGAAAATCTCCACAAGTATCTGGACTATCCCTGGGAAGGCGGCGGCGCCGACGGCTACGCCGATTCGATCGAAGGCGCCATCAACCTGCTGAACCGCATCCCCGTGGCAAGCGCCTTCGAGTGGGTGGACGCTTCGATGCGCATGCTGCTGGCCAAGCAGGGCGACGACGGCATCGTCGAAGGCTGGCACGGCGACGGCAACAGCGCAAGGACGGCTCTGATGTACGCCCTCTCAAAAAGCCAGGGCATCACCGCCGCCCCCTGGCGCGAGGACGTCGAGCTCGGCGCCGCTCGGGCCGGCGAAGGCCGCCTCCGGGTCTTCCTGCGCGCCGCGCGCCCCTGGCGCGGCCGGCTCCGCTTCGATCGACGGCGCCACCGCGACTGGTTCCACCTGCCGCTGGACTACCCGCGCATCAATCAGTTCCCCGAGTGGTTCACGGT
>JBBIMZ010000178.1:0-7404 GCA_037444135.1 Solibacteraceae bacterium | reverse complement strand
CGCTGTGAATGTCGGAGAAGACCAGTATCTTCATCCCCGCCGGCTCCGGCACCGGTCAGCAATCCCTACCATCTTGTAAAAATTGCACTTGTTCCGATTTCGGTACTCCCGGTACCTGTTTTCCTCTGGACTTGAGCCAGCTCTCGGGTTTACACTTGAGTATAGCGCGCTCCGGGATGCAGGAGATGTGGAGAGCCTATCGGTCGATCGATTGGGCGAAGGCCGGAACAAGCGCTGACCTGACCGGCTGGATGATAAACGCCACTGGGATCGCTACGCTTCTTGGAAGTCAACGTGTCGGACACTTCGGATATCTCGGTCATTATTCCCGCGCACAATGCTGCACTGCACCTGCCGGAATGTCTCCGGCGCTTGCAGGAATCCTCGGTCGCTCCTTTGGAAGTAATCGTGGTGGACGATTGTTCGACGGACAACAGCAGCGAGATCGCCCGCCGGTTCGGCGTTACCGTTCTCTCGACCGGAAAACGGTCCGGTCCCGCCAGGGCCCGTAACCTCGGCGCTCAGATCGCCCGGGGGCGCATCCTCTTTTTCCTGGACGCGGATGTGTGCGTGCATCCGGACACCGTCGAACGGGTCGCCGAGGTTTTCGCCGGCGATTCACACCTCGATGCCGTGATCGGCTCTTACGACGACTCGCCGGGCTCCCAGGACTTCCTTTCGCAGTACAAGAATCTGATGCACAGCTTCGTGCACCAGAGGGCCAATCAGGAAGCGGGCACCTTCTGGAGCGGCTGCGGCGCCATCCGCAAGGACGTCTTCCTCGAGTTCGGCGGCTTCGATGAATCCTACGACCGGCCGGCGATCGAAGATATCGAGCTCGGCTACCGGCTCCGCAGCGCCGGCCGCACGATTCTGCTCGACCGCGACATTCAGGTCAAACACCTGAAGCACTGGACCTTCTGGGGTTTGGTCAAGACCGACATTTTCTGCCGCGGCATCCCTTGGACCGAGCTGATCCTGCGCGATCGGCACATGCCCAACGATCTGAACGTGCACCTCAGCCAGCGCGTCAGCGTCGCGCTGACCTTCCTGCTGTCCGGCATGTCGCTGTTTGCCGCCTTCTGGTGGCAGGGCTACTTCCTGGTGCCGCTGTTCGCCATTCTCTTTCTGGTGCTCGGCCGGTACTGGGTCGAGCACGCCCACAGCAAGGAGCGGCGTCGGGGATTGGTGTGGACGACCGCCATCGTTCTGTCGATCGTCCTCACCGCCCACTACTACGATATGCACGTGCTGATCCCACCGCTGGTGCTCGGCTATGTGCTGCTGCTGATCCGGCACCGCTATGAATACGACCGGACGGACAAGAAGCTGTACTTTTCGGCGCTGCTGGCCGGGATGATCCTGTGGATCATCGTATTCTGGATGTTTTACATCCCCTTCCACCGCTTCGTGTTTACCGTCAGCATCGTACTGTTCGCCATCGTGCTGCTGAACACGCAGTTCTACCTGTTTCTGGCGGAGAAAAAAGGGGAACTGTTCGCGCTGGCGGCCGTGCCCTTCCACCTGCTGTATCACTTCTACAACGGCGTTTCCTTCGTGGCCGGCATCATCCGGTATTTTCTCAAGACGCGGCGGGTCTGGGCGGCCAGGCGGCTGCTCGAAGGCGGGCGGGCGCCCTCGCCTTCGCCCGACGCCTGAGAGCCGCGGCTATTTCTCGAGGAAGAAGTTGCCGACGAACATCGAGTCGATTCCGGACGAGTAGAAGCTGCGCACGGCATCGCGCGGCGTGCACACCAGCGGATCACCGAACAGGTTGAAGGAGGTGTTGTAGAGGATGGGTAAGCCGGTCTTGCGCCCGAAGGCTTCGAGCAGCTGCCAGTAAAGCGGGTTGTCCTCTCGCCGGACGGTATGCACCCGGATGCGATCCTCTCCGAGAACAGCGCTCCCGAGCACGTTGCGGTACTGGGGCCGCACGCGTCCCACCGTAGCCAGGTAACGCGCATTCGGTCCCACCTCGAAAAACTCCGCGGCGCGTTCGGCAGGCACCGAAGCGGCGAACTTGCGGAACGGCTCCCGGTGCTTGATGAAGGCGTTCAAGTTCTCCGTCGAATAGGGGTTCAGCGGGGAAGCCAGAATGCTCCGGTTGCCGAGCGCCCGCGGCCCGAATTCCATCCGCCCGTGCATCCAGGCGATAATGTGATCTCCCGCAATCTCGGCGACCGCCTTTTCGATCAGCTCGTCGGTGGTCAGCAAGTAACGGAAGCGGAGTTTGCAGTTCTCGAGCACCTGCTTGATTTCGTCCGCCGAGAAGCAAGGTCCGAGGCAAAGATCGTCCAAACGGGCGCGCGCCGTTTCGCCGCAGATCTGGTGCCAGACATAGAAGACGGCCCCCAAGGCGGTCCCGGCGTTTCCGGCCGCCGGCTGCACGAAGACGTTTTTCCAGCGTCCGGAGGTCTCGAAACTCGCCACCAGGAGCGCGTTGTAGAGCAGGCCGCCGGCCAGGCAGAGGTTTTCGCCGGATCCGGCCATTTCGAGCGCCGCCGCCTCGATCGCCTGCTGTAGTCCCGCCGCCACGGAGGCCCGCATCCGGTCGGGCACCCGGGCGCCGTCGGCCAGTCCAAGCGCCCGGTAGAACTTGGCGCTGAAGCCGCCGTGGGTCAGCCGCTCCCCGTCGAGATAGGAGCGGTCCAGGCGGGGCCAGGCGCCCTCGCGGAACGACAACATCCCGAGGAAGGCGTCGCGGAAGCGGCTGTCGCCCGAGGTGGAGAGCCACTGCACCTTGTGCTCGTCGGCGTTGGCTTCAAAGCCGAGCAGCTCGGTCACCCGGCTGTAGAGGTCGCCGAGCGAGTCCGGATAGTAAAGCTCTCGTTCGAGCGCCAACCGGTTGCCCGCGCCGCGCCAGCGCGCCCCGCAGCGGAAGTCGCCGGCGCGGTCGAGCGTGAGCACGGTGGCCTCCTCGAAGCCGGACGGGAAGTAGGCCGAGGCGGCGTGAGCCATCTGGTGCTCTACCAGAACGACCTGGCTCGACGGGAAGCGCGCCCGGAGCTCCAGCAAGAGCGCCTGTTCCGGTCCCACCGCCAACGGCTGCACGACGGCCACGTAGTCGACCTGTCCCGGCCCGACGCCCGCCATCCGCAGGCACGTCGCGATGGACTCCTCCGGCAGCTCGCCCGTCCGCCGCCGGCGCGCCACCTTCCGCTGCTCGACCGCCGCCGCCAGTTCGCCGTCGCGCAGCACGGCGCACGCCGCATCGTGAAGTATCCCGCCGATGCCGACGATCACCATCGTTAGTGGCCTTTCTCTTTGAGCGCCTTCTCAATTTTGGCCCAGGCGTCCCGAAGCGCCACCGTCCGGTTGAAGACCAGGCGCTCCGGGGTCGAATCCGGATCGACGCAGAAATAGCCCAGCCGCTCGAACTGGAACCGACTCCCCACCGGAGCGCGCCGCAGACTCGGTTCGAGCTTGCAGCCCGTGAGCACTTCGAGCGAGTTCGGATTCAGGTCCTCGATGAAATCCCTCCCTTCGTCTTCGCCACCCGGGAGGGGCTTGGTGAACAACTGCTCGTAAAGGCGCACTTCCGCCTCGATGGCGTGCGCCGCCGAGACCCAGTGAATCGTGGATTTCACTCTCCGCCCGTCGGGCGCATTGCCGCCCCGCGTGGCCGGGTCGTAGGTGCAGCGCACCTCGACCACCTCACCGGTGCGGTCGTCTTTGATCATCCCGGTGCAGGTGACGAAATAGCCATAGCGCAGACGAACCTCGCGCCCGGGCGCCAGCCGGTAGTATTGCGGAGGCGGGAGCTCCCGGAAATCGTCCCGCTCGATGTAGAGGACCTTGGAGAAGGGCACCTTTCGCGTGCCCATGCCGGGGTCCTCCGGGTTGTTCACCGCTTCCAGCTCTTCGACCTGACCGTCCGGGTAGTTCTCGATCACCAGCCGTAGCGGCCGCAGGACGGCCATCACGCGCGGCGCGCGCTTGTTCAGGTCCTCCCGGATGAAATGCTCGAGCAGCGACAGCTCGACGATGCCGTTGGTTTTCGACACGCCGACGCGGGCGCAGAAATTCCGGATCGCCTCCGGCGTATAGCCGCGGCGGCGCAGGCCCGACAGCGTCGGCATCCGCGGATCGTCCCAACCCCGGACGTAGCCCTTCTCGACCAGCGTGAGCAGCTTGCGCTTGCTCAGCACGGTGTAGGTCAGGTTCAGCCGGTCGAATTCGATTTGCCGCGGGTGATGAATGCCGAGCTGGTCCAGGAACCAATCGTAGAGCGGCCGGTGGTCCTCGAATTCGAGCGTACAGATCGAGTGGGTGATCCCTTCGATCGAATCCGACTGCCCGTGGGCCCAGTCGTAGGTCGGGTAGATGCACCAGCGGTTGCCGGTCCGGTGGTGCTCGGCATGGAGGATCCGGTACATCACCGGGTCGCGGAGATTCAGGTTCGGCGACGCCATGTCGATCTTGGCGCGCAGGGTCCGGGAGCCGTTGGGGAATTCGCCCGCCCGCATCCGCGCGAACAGATCGAGATTCTCCTCGACGGAACGGTTCCGGTAGGGGCTTTCCCGGCCCGGCTCGGTCAACGTCCCGCGATAGTCCCGGAGCTCGTCCGGGCTCAGATCGCACACATAGGCTTTACCCGCTTGGATCAGTTGGACCGCCCACTCGTAGAGCTGTTCAAAGTAGTCGGAGGCGTAGTAAAGCCGGTCTTCCCAGTCAAAGCCGAGCCAGCGGACGTCTTCGATGATGGACTCGACGTACTCGCTTTCTTCCTTGGTGGGATTGGTGTCGTCGAAGCGGAGATTGCACTTGCCGCCGAATTCGGCCGCCAGGCCGAAGTTCAGGCAGATCGATTTGGCGTGGCCGATATGGAGGTATCCGTTGGGCTCCGGCGGGAAGCGCGTGTGCACGCGGCCGCCGTAGCGGTTCGTGCGCAGGTCCTCGAGAATGATTTCCCGGATGAAATGGCTTCCGCGCGCCGGCGAGGCCGTTCCCCCTTCAGCTCCTCCGGTAGTCTTCGGCTCGGTCAGCTCGGAATCGGTTGGTTTCATTCGCGTGTCGCGTCGGCTGGCGCGGTGCGGCGCGCCGGCGGAGCCGGCAGCCGTCGAGCGCTTTACTCCTCATTGTAACCGGAGCCGGTTGCGTCGTATGATGAAGGATCGATCGAGAGGGACTGGGGATGAAAGTGACCGCCTTGCTGTTGTTTGCCGGGCTGCTCGTGCAGGCAGCCGAGGTTGCGCCGCCGCAGGAGCAGATCGCCGCGGCGGTGTTGGCCGCGCCGGAGGAATACCGGGCCGGCGCAGCCGTATTGGGCTACGACGCCTCCAGGGTGCTCGTAGAGCTGCGCCCGGGCAGCAACGAACTGATCTGCCTGGCCGACGACCCCCGCAAGGACGGCTTCAGCGTCGCCTGCTACCACAAGGATCTGGAGCCCTACATGGCCCGCGGCCGCGAGCTGCTGGCCCAGGGCGTCACCGGGCGGCGCCGCAACGACATTCGCTGGAAGGAAGTCGAAGAGGGCAAGCTGCCCATGCCGCGCCAGCCCCGGACGCTTTATGTGCTCAGCGGCAAAAGCTACGACGCGGCCGCCGGTGAGGTGCTCAATCCTTACCTGCGCTGGGTGATCTACGTCCCCTTCGCCACCGCCGAGACCACCGGGCTATCCACCAAACCCGCGCCGGGCGCGCCTTGGCTGATGGATGCGGGTACGGCCGGCGCTCACATCATGATCAATCCGCCCAAGCAGTGACACTCCCCGAGCCGGTCAGAAGCGCCGCGAGAGACTGACAATCAACGCCCAGTCGGCGAAAGCTGCGTCGCCATGGGTGCCGTTGGCGATGTCGGGCACGCTCCGCCTCCGGTTGCGCTCGACCGCCCAGGGCATGTTGAACGAAAACAGGTAGCTGCCGCGCTCATACATGAATCCCGGATCGACGGAGATGGCGTAACCGGGCCGGCGGAAACCTTCGCTCTTGCCGAAAGCGTCCCGCACGGGCACGCCCTCGATGCGCCCGCCGAAGGTCAGAGCCAGCCCGCGAATCCTTGGAACTCCGCGAGAGATGCCGCCGCGGAACAAGTATTGATCCGCCACCGACATGTACTCCTCGCCGCGGCGCGTGCGGAAGGTGGCCACGCCGCTCATGTTGCGCGGATTGAACAGGTATACGCCGCTGAAGTAAGCCATCGAGCGCCACCACAGCGGCTGGTAGGCCTGGACATCGACGGCGAAGCCCGTGCCGCCGTCGCCGGCCTGGATCGACTGGTCCGCCGTGGCGAGGATCAGGTTCCCCTGGCGGTCCGTGGCGGGGCCCGCCGCCCGGTACGCGCCCGTGGGCATTTTCAGGCTCACGCCGAGGGCGACGTTGCCTCCGGACTCCGTCGGAGGGCGAAATAGCCAAGCCCGGCCGCCGACGGTGGCGTCGCCGATCGAGTGGACGCGGAATTCACCGCGCGGCACATACAATTGGTTCCGGTAGGCGAACAGCACCGGCAGACTCGCTTGGACGGACCAGCGCGGGCTCAATTGCCGGCTCAGGCTGACGTCGAACAGATGGTAGACGTTGCGGATCTGCGTGCCCGCCAGTTCGCGCTGCTTCTGCTCGACCGTGCCGATGAAGTGGCGGAAGGATTCCTGATAGCGGTAGCCGATCGTCAGCGTCCACGGCCGCCGCCGCGGCGCTTCACGCACGTGGGTCGTCCGGCTGCACAACGCGCCAATCACGGGCGCGGTCTGGCGTGCGGCCACTCAACCCTGACCGGACGCCGGCCGGACGGTCACCAGCCACGCCGCCGCCCAGGCCGACAGCCACAGCTTCTTCATCGTCGCTTGCCCCTCAGAGGTCTCTTTGACCGTACCAGCTTCCGGAGGCGTTTTCAAGCTGAGGCAACCGGAGGCGCCGGCTTGAGCGCGAAGCTCACCCCGGGTTCCCCCGATTCGATATAATCGCCCCACGGCCTGCGGGCACTGGGCCAGACCGCCGCGCCGGGCCGATGGCGTTCCAGGAGGGTTTTCAGATGGCATCCAACCGAGGGGTTGTCTACATGGGCGTCTGGAGGGTCGAAGTGCAGGCGATCGACTACCCGAAGCTGGCGCTGGGGGACCGCAAGTGCGATCACGGGGTGATCCTGAAAGTCGTCAGCACGAACATCTGCGGCAGCGATCAGCACATGGTGCGGGGCCGCACGACCGCGCCGGTCGGGCTCGTGTTGGGGCACGAGATCACCGGGGAAGTGATCGAAACCGGCCGCGACGTCGAGTTCATCCGGAAGGGCGATCTGGTTTCCGTGCCGTTCAATATCGCCTGCGGGCGCTGCCGGAATTGCAAGGAAGGCAAGACGGGCATCTGTTTGAACGTCAATCCGGACCGGCCGGGCGCCGCCTACGGCTACGTGGACATGGGCGGCTGGGTCGGCGGTCAGGCCGAGTACGTCATGGTTCCGTATGCCGAC